>NZ_JBFRDN010000010.1:0-188963 GCF_052113785.1 Phyllobacterium sp. TAF24
GTGTCCACTCTGGGTTGCTTGGAAAGACCGGGAAATTATTGTAAGGTCTTGGAGTGGGACGCGAGCTTTCCCCCGCGCCCCTTTTCTTAGATGATGAATTGAACCCGGATGACCAGCGTCCAGCTAGTCCGGGTTCTTTTCATTTCTAAGGTAATGTTAAGTGGCAGATACCACATCATTTACCTCCAAGTTTGAGACCAAGGCCATTGCTGTGGTCGGGAGGCCTATCATCCCGATACACCGGCTGGCTCGGTGTTTCCTGCTTCGCCCTCAAAACTTGTTCCGGTTCAACACTTTGCCGGGTTTTTCGAATAGGTCCCCACGAATGCAGGGTTGAAACGACAGCGTGAACTGCTTCGCGTGGTTGTTCCCCTGATTTGATCCATCTCAACAATCAGAGAGAATATTTCCCATGGCACTTCATTGGCCGTGGCGCTGGCGCGCCGCGAATGAACATCCGCGTCTTAACACCAAGGCAGCGCAAGGATTTGTAGCGCTGCAATTTGACCGGGAGGCGCGCTGGTCGCAGAGTGGATATACCGGTCTGTCGCGCCAAGGATTCATGCGCAATCCGATTGTCTACCGGTGTGTGCGTCTTCTGGCGGAAGCTGCCGCTGCAACCCCCTGGCTACTCTACGAAGGGAGGACGGAACATACGCAGCATCCATTGCTTGACCTGTTGTCAGACCCACATCGCGGCGCCGATGGAGCAAGCCTGTTCGAAACGCTGTACGGTCATCTTCTGCTTTCCGGTAACGCCTATATCGAGCGGGTCAGCGCCGGGAACGGTGCAAGCGAATTGCATCTGCTGCGCCCGGATCGTGTGCGCGTCATCACTGGCGATAATGGCTGGCCGGTGGCTTTGGGCTATGGCGTTGGTGCCAGCAAGCGAACCATTGCGCTTGATGACGGTCAGGCGCTGCATCTCAAGCTGTTTCATCCGCTTGATGATCATTATGGCTTTGCACCGCTTGAAGCGGCCCTGATGGCGCTCGACATTCACAATGCATCCGGCGTCTGGAACAAGGCGCTGCTCGATAATTCCGCGCGTCCATCAGGCGCGCTGGTTTATGCGCCTGCAGATACGGCACGTTTGACCGAAGCTCAGTTCGACAGGCTGAAGACGGAACTGGAAGAGGGGTATACCGGCGCAGCCAAGGCGGGACGCCCTTTATTGCTCGAAGGCGGGCTCGACTGGAAATCCATGGGCCTGTCGCCGCGCGATATGGACTTCATTGCTGCCAAAAATGCTGCCAGCCGCGATATCGCTTTGGCCTTCGGTATTCCGCCCATGCTGCTCGGCATTCCCGGTGACAACACCTATGCCAATTATGCCGAAGCCAATCGTGCATTCTATCGTCTGGCGGTGATTCCGCTGATCACGCGTACGGCCAAGGCGATCGGGAATTGGCTCGGCCCTGTTTATGGCGAACGGCTACGGTTGGAACCGGATTTCGATCGCATTGATGGGCTGTCCATGGAGCGTGATGCATTGTGGCAGCGTATGTCTGCTGCGCCATTCCTAAGCGATGACGAGAAGAGAGAGGCTGTGGGATACGCCCGCAAGCCTGATTAAATTTTCGGGAGAAAGATCATGACAAACTGGTCCGATGCCGCCTGGATTCTGGCGGCAAAGGCGGCTGGTGCCATCGCAGGTTCCGCCGTCTCACTTGCCTATATGCTGCCGAAGGACAAGAGCGAGGCAGCCATCCGCTTTATCGTTGGTATAGTCTGCGGGCTCGCCTTTGGCGGGCTGGCCGGCGTGAAGATTGCGTCCGAACTTGATATTGGCGGCCAGCTTGGCGATGGCGAATTGATGCTGATGGGCGCCGCCGCTGCCAGTCTGGCGGCGTGGACGGCACTAGGCATTTTTGCCCGTATCACAGCGCGCATGGGTGAATCAAAATCTCCGCTGGATGGCCCAAGCTCTTCAACAAAAAGGGATATCGCCAATGCTGGAAAATGAGCGAATTGAAAAGAAGTTTGCCGGACTGGCAATAGAACGGGTCGAACTGGACGGAAGTTTCTCCGGCTATGCCAGCCTGTTCGGTGAAGTCGATCTTGGCAAGGATGTGATTGCTCCGGGTGCGTTTGCAGCGTCCATTCGCAAGCGCGGCATCTCCGGTATCCGGATGCTTTGGCAGCACGATGCCAACGAGCCTATCGGCATCTGGACGCGTATCAATGAGGACAGCCGCGGCCTTTATGTCGAGGGGCGTCTGACAACAGGTGTTACGCGCGGTCGCGAGGTACTGGAGTTGATGCGGGCAGGGGCAATCGATGGACTTTCCATTGGCTTTCGCACCGTAAAGGCGAGGGCTGACGGCGCTGGCGTCAGGCGTATTCTCGAGGCTGATCTGTGGGAAATCTCTGTCGTGACATTTCCGATGTTGCCTTCCGCGCGGGTGGGGCAGGTCAAGGCATTACATCCGATTGATGCGGTGCTGGCGGTAAGCCTGCGGGCCGCCGCCCGGCGTATCCGCGCTTGAATCATTCTATTCACTTCACACACAAAGGATTTGAAATGACCGAACAATTTTCGACACCAACACCAACACTGGCACCCGAAACCAAGAGCACAGGCACCCAGAACGTCGCCGAGGCATTCGACGACTTCATGCATGCCTTTGAAGAGTTCCGTCACAGCAATGACGAGCGTATCAAACAAATCGAAAAAAGCGCCAGCGCCGATGTTCTGACGCATGATAAGGTCGAGCGTATCAATCACGCGCTTGATGAGCAGAAACGTGTCATCGATCACATGCTGCTGAAGAAAGCACGTCCGGCTCTGGAAACGGGGTTTAGTCCCTTGCTTGCACTGGAGCACAAGAACGCCTTCGAGGGTTATATCAGGCGCGGCGACGAGCAGGGTGTGCGTTCGATTGAAGCCAAGGCTCTATCCATCGGCTCTTCGCCCGATGGCGGCTACCTTGTGCCGCCAGAGCTGGAACGCGATATCGGAACGCGGCTGGCAGTATTGTCGCCCATTCGTGCGCTGGCAACTGTACGGCAGGTATCAGGCTCCGTGCTGAAGAAGCCATTTGCGGTCAAAGGCCCGGCGGTTGGCTGGGTTGGCGAAACCGATGCCCGGCCACAGACCGAAGCCTCAAAACTGGCGGAACTTCAGTTTCCCACCATGGAGCTGTACGCCATGCCGGCCGCCTCGTCATCATTGCTGGATGATGCGGCAGTTGACGTGGAACAGTGGATTTCCGCCGAGGTAGAGACCGCGTTCGCCGAGCAGGAGGGGCAGGCTTTCATCAATGGCAATGGCACCACCCAGCCTAAGGGGTTTCTAACCTATGAAAGCATCGCCGAAGCGAATTGGAGCTGGGGCAAGCTCGGCAATCTTTCGACTGGCATTGCTGGTGGCTTTTCTGCTTTGGGCGCATCGGACATTCTGTTTGACACGGTCTATACGTTGAAGGCCGGGTATCGGCAGAATGCGAGTTGGGTGATGAACCGCAAGACCCAGGCAGCTGTGCGCAAACTCAAGGACAATGACGGGCATTATCTCTGGTCACCGCCTGCCGCTCCGGGCCAACAGGCATCGCTGCTCGGTTTCCGGTTGAGCGAGGCAGAAGGCATGCCCGCCATGACCACAGGCACGGCAGCCATTGCTTTTGGAGATTTTGCCCGTGGTTATCTAGTGGTCGATCGCACGGGTGTTCGGGTCCTGCGCGATCCCTATTCAGCCAAACCCTATGTGCTGTTCTACACAACCAAGCGTGTGGGTGGCGGTGTTCAGGATTTCGATGCGATCAAGCTGCTGAAATTCGCTGCTTAAACCTTAGCGTTGCATGACCGTTGCATGAACATTGTGCGCCCTTCGACAAGCTCAGGATGAGGGACATGGGTGGCTGCAAAGCCAATTGCAAAGGTTGCAGAACTTGGCTCCCTTTCATCACCCATCTCCTTCATGGTGAGCTTGTTGAACCACGAAGGGCGCACGCTGATCATGCAATCTCTGTCACCTCATTAATTCAGGAAATCCCATGACCATAATTGTAGTGAAGCCACCGGCTGTGGAGCCGGTGGCGCTGGCGGATCTGCGCCAGTTTTTGCGATTGAGCGGGACCGGCGAAGATATGTTGCTCTCCGGTCTGCTAAAGGCGGCACGGGAAACGCTGGAAGCCCAGACGGGGCTTGCGTTGATCAAGCAGACCCAGAGGCTTTATGTCGATCAATGGCCAAAAGATGGTCTGGTCAAAATTGACCGCTATCCGGTGCGGTCAATTGTTTGCGTCACGGCTTACGAGCCGGATGGCGTGCCAGTCATTCTCCCTGTCGCTCACATGCATCTGGAAACAGGTACGCGTCCCGCCCGGCTTCGCCTGCACCGCGAGGACGGTGAGTTGGGCGGACTAGAGATTGATTTCGTCGCAGGGTTTGGGGAAACGGGGCTTGATGTTCCGGATGCGCTCAAGCACGCGCTCATGACGCTGATTGCCCATTGGTATGAGTTTCGCGGTGCCGTTGGCCCTGCCGATCATCCTGTATCCCTGACACCGGCATTCGAGCGCGCTGTAAACCTGTGGCGAAGGATATCCCTGTGATGCTGACGCTGTTTATCGATCCGGGTAAACTGGCGCATGAGCTGCAGCTGGAACGTGCCGTTCTTGTCGATGACGATGTGAATGGCACCGTCGAAGAGTGGCGTGAAATCGCGTCCCTCTGGGCCCATATCGAACCGGCGGGGGCTGCAACGGTTCTCTTTGGTGAGCAGAGCCTGACAGAAGTTACCCATCGCATCACCGTGCGGTCACGCGATGATCTGCAAAGCGGTATGCGCTTGCGCAGGGGTAGCCGCATCTTTCAGCTCATCACCATTCACGATCCCGATGAAACCGGCCGCTATCTCGTCTGCCGGGCACGGGAGGAGGGACTATGAAACTCAGCATGCAGATGACGATCACGGATCTCATCCGGACATTGCGCTGGCGCAAAATAGCGCTGTGTGAAGAGGCAGCAGACGCGTCGCGACCCATCCGGGACGAGCCGAAATCCGGCGGCGAGCGAAAGCCAGAGCCGATGACCAGCGCCGGGCTTCAATTGCAAAAAGCACTGCTCAAGTTACTGAAATCCGATATTGCTCTGAATGAATGGGTACATAGACGCGTCTATGACCATGTGCCGGAGCAGGCTGTGTTTCCCTATATCACCTTAGGGACGACGAGCACCTATGACTGGAGCA
This sequence comes from Phyllobacterium sp. TAF24, assembly GCF_052113785.1. Classification (NCBI taxonomy): domain Bacteria; kingdom Pseudomonadati; phylum Pseudomonadota; class Alphaproteobacteria; order Hyphomicrobiales; family Phyllobacteriaceae; genus Phyllobacterium; species Phyllobacterium sp. TAF24. The sequence continues at coordinate 5,195 of NZ_JBFRDN010000010.1, forward strand.
CATTTACCGAACGCGGCAGCGAGCATTTTCTGACGCTGCACATCTGGAATCGTGGCACCGGCAGGAAAACGGTTTTTGAGATCATGGGCAGACTGGACAGCTTGGCCGTATTGCCCGCGTTCAAGCTGGAAGGGCACAGACTTGTCAGTTTCACTCTCGAACAATCGCAGACTTTTTCCGCCGAAAGCCACGGCGGTTATGCGGGTATCATGCGGTACCGCGCGATGACCGAAGAGCTTTAACCCGGATATATCGATTGAAACAAGGCACCCGTTGAGGTGCTTTTTTGCATGAAAGGAAGTTCAAAAATGGGTGCTCAGAGAGGCAAGGATATCTTGCTCAAAGTGCAGGATTCGGGCGGTAAATTCGTCACCTGTGCGGGGCTGCGGTCCAACCGCATCGCCTTCAACACGGAAACTGTTGACGTTACTGACGCGGATGCAGCGGGACGCTGGCGTGAGTTGCTGGGTGGCAGCGGTGTGCAACGCGCTTCGATCAGCGGTTCTGGGCTGTTCAAGGATGCGCAGTCCGATGCGGTGATCCGGCGAACATTCTTCGCGGGCAATATCCTGACATGGCAGATCATCCTCCCGGATTTTGGTGCCTTGCAAGGGCCGTTCCAGATCACGGCGCTCGAATATTCAGGCAAGCACGATTCCGAAGTCACTTTTGACATCGCGCTGGAGTCAGCCGGTCTGATCAGTTTCACGGAGATTGTCTGATGGCGAACCGGCATCGCGGTGAAATCAATGCGACCTTGGATGGACGCGAATGGACGCTGTGTCTGACGCTTGGCGCACTGGCGGAACTGGAAGACGCTTTTGCCGCAAGTGATATGGGCGCTTTGCTCAAGCGCTTTTCAAGTAGTCCGCTTTCCGCACGGGATGCCGCCAAAATCATTGCGGCAGGGCTGAAAGGTGGCGGCAACAGCCTATCGCTGGAAGAGGTCGCGCAGATGCGAGCCGAGGGTGGTGCGACAGGTTTTGCGCGTATCGTCAGTCAATTGCTGGCGGCGACATTCGGTGAATCAAAACCGGAGCAATCCACCGCAAACCCTTGAATGCCGCAGCAGATTCCCCGGCTGCTTTTCCATGGGCGACCATCATGGCAGCAGGATTTGGGCTGCTGCGGCTTTCCACACGCGATTTCTGGGCAATGACACCACGGGAAATCTGTTCGGCATTCGGGCCGCCCCCAAGGGACGGCGGTCCCACGCGTCCCGTTCTTGAGCTGATGATGCAACAATTTCCTGATGGGCCAACTATGAATGAGGAACAGCAATGACCGAGAAAACGACGGTGCAGATTGATGCCGATACGTCAGGTTTCGAAAAGGCCTTGTCGGACTTGCAGGCCCATTCCGATCAGTTCGGTCGTGCTCTATCCGGATCTCTGAAAAGCGCCGCGCTGAGCGGCAAGGATCTGGGGGATGTACTGCGTCAGCTAGGCAAGAGCATGCTGGACATGGCCTTGACGGAGGGTATGAAACCTCTTCAGGGGTTGGGTTCATCCATGTTCTCAGACCTGCTCGGGGCGCTGGGCGGCGCAAAGCCCTTTGCCAAGGGCGGTGTGGTTTCAGGACCAACCTATTTTGGTGCAGGCGGATCGCTGGGACTGATGGGCGAGGCCGGTGCAGAGGCTGTCATGCCATTGACCCGCGGTGCTGATGGCAGGCTGGGCGTTGCCGCACAAGGCGGTGCCTCGCCCATGCAGGTGGTCATGCATGTGAACACACCGGATGCCAATTCCTTCCGCAAATCCGAAGCGCAACTGACCGGCATGCTGGCACGAGCCGTGCGTCGCGGCGCGCGCACTTTGTAGGATCAATGAGATGCAGGCTTTTCATGATATCCGGTTTCCGCTCGGCGTATCCTTTGGCGCGTCGGGTGGTCCGGAATGGAAGAATGAAATCGTGTCGCTGACCTCAGGGCACGAACAGCGCAATGCGCGCTGGGCCGCCTCGCGCCACCACTACGATGCGGGAACAGGCGTGCGGTCGCTGGCCGATCTGGAAACGGTACTCACATTCTTTGAAGCGCGGCGCGGTTCGCTGCATGCGTTCCGGTTTCGTGATCCGTTTGATCATCAGTCCTGCGCGGCGGGAAAGCCGATTGCCGCTACGGATCAGGCGCTGGGGCAAGGCGATGGAAAGCAAGCGATATTCCAGCTGCGAAAACACTATGGCGATCATATCCGCCTGATCACCAAGCCGCAGGTGGGCTCGGTACGGGTTGCGGTCGCAGGCGTCGAGAAGCGGGAACCCACCGACTTTGTTGTCGATGTCTTGACGGGACGGATCGTGTTTCAGCCGGGACGATTACCGCCTGCCGGGTCTGTTGTGACCGCAGGCTTCGCCTTTGATGTTCCCGTTCGTTTCGATGCGGACAGGCTGACCATCAGCATCAAATCCTTTCAGGCGGGTGAAATCCCGACCATTCCCATCATCGAGGTAAAGGCATGAACCGCCTTCCTGCCGCGCTTGAATCACATCTTTCGGCGGATGTGACAACCCATTGTTTTTGCTGGGTCATCCGCCGGGCGGATGGCATTATCCACGGTTTCACCGATCATGATCAGGTGCTTATGATAGATGGCGTTGCCTGCGAGCCGCAAACCGGCCTTACCGCCAGCGAAGCGACAAGTGCTTTGGGATTGGCCGTGGACAGCGCCGAGGTTGAAGGTGCCCTGTCGTCGCTCAGTATCACCGAGAAAGATGTGGAGGCTGGCGCCTTCGACAATGCAAGCGTTGAAACATTTCTGGTCAATTGGACTGCTCCGGATCAGCGCATATTGTTGCGGCGATCAAGGATAGGCACAGTCACCCGGTCGGGCAGTCATTTTGTTGCAGAACTGAAAAGCAGTGCTGTCGATCTGGACAAGGTGAAGGGGCGGCGGATAACGCGGCTCTGCGGTGCGCAGCTTGGGGATGCACGCTGCGGCTATCGGGGCGGTGCGCAGAAAGGAACCATTGTTCGCGTGATATCGGACAGAGCATTGGTTGTCAGCGGGTTGCACGCACATGATGTGAACTGGTTTTGCAACGGCTTGCTCACCTGGCAATCTGGCCGCTCCACGGTGGTGATCGGACATCAACAGTCAGCGGAAGGCATACGGCTCGACCTGCGCGATGGCCCGGTTCCTGATATGCAAACCGGTGACGCATTCTCACTGTTGCCGGGCTGCGACAAGAGCTTTGCCACCTGCAAGGTCAAGTTTGCCAATGCAGCGAATTTCCGCGGCTTCCCGCATCTCCCCGGCAATGACGCCGCCTACAACTATGCTGACGGTACAGGCAATTTTGACGGCGGAGCGCTGGTGTCATGACCATTGCTGATGAAGTGGTCGCCGAGGCACGGCGCTGGATAGGCACGCCTTACCGGCATGGCGGTTCCACATGGCAGGTGGGCTGCGATTGTCTGGGGTTGGTGCGTGGTATCTGGCGCGCGCTCTATTGCTGCGAGCCGGAACGGGTTCCTGTCTATTCCGCCGACTGGGCGGAGGCCGGGCAGGGTGATCCGCTCATTCAGGCGGCCAGCCGGCATATGCGCATCAAGACTAGTGGTGAGATGGCGGAGGGCGACCTTATCATCTTCCGCTGGCGCGATGGGGTGGCAGCCAAGCACCTCGGCATTGTCACCAGCGAGGATTGTTTCATCCATGCCTATGAGAGGCACCGGGTCATGGAATCCACTCTCGTGCCGCAATGGCGCAACCGCGTTGCGGCAGTGTTCGCCTTTCCCGATCACCAATAGGATTCATCCGAATGGCAACGCTTATTCTTCAGGGGATCGGTGCATATATCGGCGGTGCACTGCTTTCGGCGGGCGGCTATCTGATCGACCGTGCCCTTTCCAGCGCCAAACATGTCGAGGGCGCACGATTATCATCAATGCGGCCTATGACCGCCGAGGAAGGCGCCGCGCTGCCAAAAGTCTATGGCTCCGTGCGGCTGGCAGGCACTCTCATCTGGGCGACGCGTTTTGAAGAGGTGAAATCCAGGCATAGAAGCGGCGCCAAGGGCGGGCCGAAGGTGACGAACTATTCCTATGTTGCCAATTTTGCCATTGCCCTTGCGGAAGGGGAAATCAGCTTTGTCAGGCGTATCTGGGCCGATGGAAAGGAAGTGGACCAGAGCGCGATTAATATGCGTATCTACAAGGGCACGGCATCGCAACTGCCCGATCCGCTCATCGAAGCCAAGCAGGGAACGGGCAATGCGCCCGCCTATCGCAACACCGCCTATGTGGTTTTCGAGCGCTTTCCGCTTGAAGTCCATGGCAACCGTATTCCGCAGTTTCAGTTTGAAGTGGTGCGTGCCGTCGGTGCGCTGGCACAGAACCTGAAGGCAGTCGCGCTTATTCCGGGAGCCACAGAGTTCGGTCTGTCACCTTCACTCGTCACCAACGAGCCAACACATGGTGAAACACACGGTCTGAACCGCAATTGCCTGCAGGGTGCGACTGACTGGCAGGCTTCATTGGATGAACTCCAATCGCTTTGTCCGAACCTTGAGCATGTGGCCATTGTTGTGCCGTGGTTCGGCACGGACCTGCGTGCGGCGCGCTGCACCATCCGGCCGGGTGTGATGGACAGGGAAGGCTATGGCGAGAGCGAGGAATGGCGGGCTGGCGATGTCAAACGCGACGAGGCGCATCTGCTTTCGCGCATAGGTGATAGCGCCGCCTATGGCGGTACGCCGTCGGACCGCAGCGTCGTCGAGGCAATCCGTTCCGCCAAGGCGAAGGGGCTGAAGGTCACGCTTTATCCCTTTGTCATGCTTGACATAAAGGCCGACAATAGCCTGCCCGATCCCTATGGCGGGGCAAGGCAGGCGGCCTATCCGTGGCGGGGCCGCATCACCTGTCATCCTGCGCCCTATCATCAGGGTAGCAGCAACGGCACAGCGGCTGCTGCGCGGGAAGTCGCCGCATTTTTGGGTACAGTCGACACCGGCGCGTTCCGGGTGAAGGGCGAGAATGTCGGCTATCACGGCAAGGCTAATGACTGGGGCTACCGGCGGTTCATCCTGCATCTGGCCCATCTTGCTGTTTGCGCCGGTGGTGTCGACGCTTTTTTGCTGGGCTCAGAGCTGTGTGGCTTGACGATCATCAGGGATGAGGCAGACCACTTTCCTTTTGTCTCAGGGCTTTGTGCCTTGGCTGCTGATATACGCACGGTACTTGGCAGCACCTGCACCCTAACCTATGGCGCTGACTGGAGCGAGTATTTCGGCCACCATCCGCAGGACGGGTCCGGGGATGTCTATTTCCATCTTGATCCGCTCTGGGCACATCCGGCCATCGGGGCTGTTGGCATCGACAATTACATGCCGCTCAGCGACTGGCGCGACGAGGATTACAGTATTCCGGGGCCGGATGGTTTTACGGGTCCCTGTGATCTCGGCGCATTGCGGGGCCAGATCGCGGGCGGCGAGGGTTTTGACTGGTACTACGCGTCGGATGTGGATCGAACGTCGCGCCGCCGCACACCCATCACGGATGGTTCCGGCAAGCCGTGGATCTATCGCTATAAGGACATAGCGGGCTGGTGGAAGAACGCTCATTTCAACCGCAAGGCTGGCATCGAGAGCGCCGAGCCAACCGAATGGCGGCCAATGGGAAAACCATTATGGTTCACCGAGATTGGCTGCCCCGCAGTCGATAAAGGGCCAAACCAGCCCAATGTCTTTCCCGATGCCAAGTCGTCAGAGGGTGCATTTCCCTATTTCTCCGATCGCGGGCGCAGCGACCTTGCGCAGAACCGCTTTTTGCGCGCGCATCTTGAATATTGGCGCAGCCATGGCGGAGCAATGCTGGATACAAGCCGTATCTACGTCTGGGCTTGGGATACAAGGCCGTTTCCCGCCTTTCCGCTCAATCGCAGACTCTGGTCTGATGGCGATCACTGGATGACAGGGCATTGGTTGAATGGCAGGCTGTCGGGTGTCGCACTTGATGAACTGATCGGTGCGGTTCTTGCCGATTTCGGCGTCACACAGGTGGATGCTGAAGGGGCGGATGGTTTTGTCAGCGGTTTCATCGTTGAAGAACCGACCAGCGCACGAGCCGTTCTTGAACCACTGCTGGCGGTTTTCGGTGTCAATGCCTTCGAAGAGGGGGCGACGCTGGTTTTCCAGAGCGCATTGCGGATGCATATGCAAACGCCGTTGATTGATGAATTTGGCGAACCGGAGGATGCGGGACCGGTCAGCCGGAAACTGCACGAAATAATGGAGCAGCCTGCGCGGATCGAAATCAGCTATCGCGATCCGATGCTGGACTATCAGGCGGCAATGGCATCGGCGGAGCGGCTGGACGGCAAGGGAACGGAAAACATGGCCCTTCCCGGTATGCTTGATACGGGCCAAGCGAAAGCTCTTGCGGAAAACTGGATGCAGGCCCGCCGGGCGGCGCGGCGTACCGCGAATTTCGAACTGCCATGGAAATATGCGGCGCTCAAAGCGGGTGACCGTATCCGGCTTGATACCACTGCGCCGGTAAAGGACTACATCATTACATCAATCGAAGACGGGGCAACGCGGCGGATCGAGGCGAAGGGGTTGCCCCGGCATGTCAGCTATCCGAACAAGGCGCCATTGCCAGCTCCAACAGAAGCGGGATCATCGGCGGTGTTTGGGCGTCCCAGCTTCCATCTGTGCGATCTGCCGATGTGGCCGGGCGCAGAAAATCCCGTTGATCAGTTGCGTGTTGCTGCCTTTGCCCGGCCATGGACGGGCGCCAGTGTTTACGCTTCCCCGGAGGATACCGGCTTTGAACCACGGACGGTGGTGGCAGACCGTGCAGTAATGGGCAGACTGGTGGACATTCTGCCGGGTGGTGTCAGTGGTCGCTTACTGAACAATGCCAGCCTTGAGGTCGAACTCCACTTTGGCGAATTGCGATCCACCACATTGCCGCAATTGTTCAACGGAGCAAATTCGGCACTGCTCGCAGCGCCGGATGGACACTGGGAAATCCTGCAATTCCTCAATGTACAGGAAGTTCAGCCGGACAGATGGCGATTGGCCGGGCTCTTGCGCGGGCAATGTGGAACAGAGCGGGAGGCTCTTCAGTCAAGAGAAAAAGGTGCGGTGTTCATTCTCCTGGATGGAGCCGTATTACCAGCCGGATTGAAGGCACGCGAAACCGGTTTGGCTTTGCATTGGCGTATTGGCGCGTCGGGTCAGGATTTGTCAGACCGGTATTTTAACACGGTAACGGCAACCGGTGGCATCAGAGCAGTTGAACCGCTCGAACCCGTCCACATCAGGAGCAGGCTGCGCGACAATGGTGACCTGCATGTTTCATGGATTCGCCGTGGTCGGATTGATGCGGATAGCTGGCTGGCGGTGGATATCCCCTTGGGTGAAGACCGCGAAATTTATCGGATTGAAATACGCAACAGCGGCAAATTGATCCGGTCTGTCGAGGTCAGACGGCCGGAGTGGACCTATCCGGCGGCAGAACGTCTGTCTGATTTTGCCAGTCTTTCTGCGCCTGTCGATTTTCGTGTGGCCATGATGTCCGGCACTGTTGGCACAGGCAGATTCGCCCGGACGATTTTAAGTTTATAGATAAAAACCCTTTAGAATCAAACTGTTTCAGAAAGGAATTGATTATGACCAATGAAAAACCCTGGTATTTGTCGAAGACCATCTGGGCCTCGATTGTCACTGTTGTTTTGTCCTGTTCGAGCTTCTTCAATGTCTCGCTCGACCATGACGTCGAAGCTCATCTTGCCGATACGATCATGCAGTTTCTGACCGCGCTCAGCGGAATCGCCGCATTTTTTGGTCGATTGAGTGCAACGACGCTCATTTCACGTAAAGAAATATGATGTTAAAAGACGTGACCTGTGGCACCAATGGTTCGTGCCACGTCCAACTGTTCATGCATCGTTCAGACAGCAATTGATAATAATGACGCCATGATGAAAAACACACGTTTCTCTTTGCCCCTAGCGGCCCTGATTTCAGCATCCGGCGTGTTCCATGCCGGGGCGGTTCCGATTGCGCCTGATGCATCGCAGAACAGTGCATTGCTTCAGCTGGCTGCGGCTGACTGTTCTGCGGTCGGCCAGCAGGTGGCGGAGTCACAGGGTGGAACCCTTGCCCGCGCCACGTCCCAGACGCAGAATGGTCGCGAGGTTTGCGTGATCGTGGTCCTCATTCCCGGCAAGGACGGTGAACGTCCACGCCGTGTCGAGGTTGCGGTGCCCGCAAACTGAACCGGATGTTGCCTGATCCGTTTTTCAGCTTATCCGGCAGGGGAAAGTGCGCATGAGAATACTCATCGTTGAAGATGATCGTGATCTGAATCGTCAGCTTGTCGAAGCGACGACCGAAGCTGGCTATGTGGTCGATCATGCATTTGATGGCGAAGAGGGGCATTTCCTCGGCGATACGGAACCCTATGATGCGGTGATTCTCGATATTGGCCTGCCGCAGATGGACGGGCTGACGGTGCTCGAAAAATGGCGCCGTGACGGTCGCATCATGCCGGTATTACTGCTCACTGCGCGTGACCGCTGGAGCGATAAGGTTGCCGGGATTGATGCCGGTGCCGATGATTATGTGGCCAAGCCTTTTCATATCGAGGAGGTGCTGGCGCGTCTGCGTGCTTTGATTCGCCGCGCGGCGGGCCATGCGTCATCGGAAATAAGCTGTGGGCCGCTGCGGCTCGACACCAAGACGTCAAAAGCCACGGTCAGCGGCACAACGCTGAAGCTGACCTCACACGAATTCCGCCTCCTGTCCTATCTCATGCACCATATGGACGAGGTTGTTTCACGCACGGAACTGGTGGAGCATCTTTATGATCAGGATTTCGACCGCGATTCGAACACGATCGAAGTCTTTGTTGGACGTTTGCGCAAGAAAATGGGCATTGATCTGATCGAAACGATCCGCGGCATGGGCTACCGCATCAAATCGCAGGACAGCAAAGCCTGAGTGGCGGGAGCAGGGCAAACGCGTGAATATACGATTTACCCGTTATCTTCCCAATTTCCGTTCGCTTTCCCTGCGCGTTATCCTCTTTTCGACGCTCTGGACCATTGTTTCCTTCGTTGCCATCGCCACGATCATCTCGGCACTCTATGGCGAAGCACGCCAGCACAGCTTTCAGCAGCTGCTCTCCGCGCATCTGTTCAGTGTTATCGCCTCGGTGAGTGTCAATGACGGTACGCTGGTCGGGCGACCTGATCCGGGCGAAGTGCGCTATTCCAGCCCATTTTCCGGCTGGTATTGGTCTGTTGACCCCGTTGCGGACAACCTGAAGGGATCGCTGCGCTCGATCTCGCTCGGCGGTAAAACCGTCGATTCGCCATCAACCCTGATGGTTCCTTTCGATACATCGTTCCAGCGCTCCTACACGGAACCGGGCCTCAAGGGCGAAGAACTTTCCATTGTCGAGACGGAAGTTGTGCTGGATGCGGAAAACCGCGTCGCACGGTTTCGCGTCATGGGCAATTTGAGCGAACTGGAAGGGGAGATCGCCGATTTCCGCAACACGCTTTACTTCTATCTCGGCTTTTTCGGTGTGGGTGGAACGCTCATCAATGCGGCGGTTATCCTGTTCGGCCTGCGTCCGCTGGATCGTGTGCGTCAGTCGCTTGCCGATATCCGGGAGGGCAAGGTGTCTCGCCTCGACGAGGATCTGCCCATCGAGATCGCACCGCTGGCGCGGGAAATGAATGCACTGATCGAAAACAACCGCCGTATTATGGATCGTTCGCGCACGCAGGTCGGTAATCTTGCTCATTCCCTGAAAACACCACTGTCGGTTCTTGCCAATGAAAGCCGCACGATTGGTGGGGCAAAGGGCAAGATTGTTGCCGAACAAAGTGCCGCCATGCAGGTGCAGATCCAGCACTATCTGCAACGGGCACGAGTGGCGGCACAACGCGACAGCGTGGTTTTCCGCGCGCCTGTGACGCCTATTCTCGCCCGTTTGGTGCGCGTTACCGCCAAGCTCAATCCGGGTATGGACCTGAGTTTTGTCAATGAGATGCCTGACGCCGTCTTTGCCGGCGAACAGGAAGATCTTGAGGAAATTGTCGGCAATCTCCTGGAAAATGCCGGTAAATGGGGGCGCAGTGCAATTCGGCTCACCCTTTCCGTGGCCAATCCGGAGACGATGGAAAACGCCTTTGACATCAGCGTTGAGGACGATGGTCCGGGTCTGGCGCCGGGGCAGATCAAGGACGCCTTGACACGCGGCAAGCGCCTTGATGAAAGCAAACCGGGAACCGGGCTTGGCCTGTCCATTGTCCACGATACGGTGCGCGAATATGGCGGTGCTTTGCGTCTCGAGCGAAGTGAAGCACTTGGCGGTCTGTGTGCACGCATTGTGCTTCCGGTGGCCGGAGACTGAATCGAGCTTGCAACTATGCGTCCAATCAGGTCATAAGTAATTGCTAGCTATTGCCTATATGACAAGGCCCCGTAAAAACGGACCCATGATGAAATCCCAGATTGCTCTTTCGCTTATTACTGTTCTTCTTCTGTCTGCCTGTTCGACCACGTCAGGTCCCAAGGCTGGCGGTGGCACATTCGCCCGCCTGACCGGCAAATCGTCCGAACCCGCCACATCGGATGTACTGGCCGCGCTGGGCAGAGGATTGATCGGCAACGCGTCGCTTGAACCTGCTGACCGTAAACGCGCATTGCAGGCGGAATATCAGGCGCTGGAATATTCCCCTGCGGGCAAGGCAATCGAGTGGAAAAACAGCGCGGGAAGCCGCAGCGGTGAAGTGGTTGCGGCGCAGCCCTATCAGGTCGGTTCGCAGAACTGCCGGCAATACACTCATACGATCCGCATCGATGGAACGCCGCAGACAGCGCGCGGAACAGCCTGCCGCAATGAGGACGGCAGCTGGACACCCCTCAACTAAGTCGTAGCCTGATCATTCAATCGCTTTGCGGCGAATTGCCCTATCTGCGAAATCCATTTGGATTTTGCAGCGCTTGGAGACTATGTCTCAGCTCATGATTTTCTGGATTTCCGCTGCACTCTTGACCGTTGTCGCAACGCTTGTCGTGCTCTTACCGCTCACGCGACGCGTCAAGACAAGCGTCTCGGACGATACATATGATGTCGAAGTGTACCGCGATCAGTTGCGGGAACTGGAGGCGGACGAAAAGCGCGGCCTCATCGATGCGCTAAGCGCCGAACAGGCGCGTGCAGAAATAAGCCGGCGTTTGTTGAAATCCGCCGCTGCAGCGGAAGCTGACAAATCAGTTTTCCGTCCACAAAAGAGCGCGACCCGCGAGTGGGCAACACTCGCAACAGTATTGGCCATTCCGCTGATTTCCTGGAGTATTTATGCCAAGACGGGTTCACCTGATCTGCCCGCGCAGCCTCTGGCTGAACGTCTCGCACGCCCGGCGGATCAGGCAACACCTGCCGAGCTGATCGCCCGCGCAGAAGCACATCTCACGCTCAATCCTGACGATGGTCAGGGCTGGGAAGTGCTGGCACCCATCTATCTGCGCACCGGCCGTCCGGCTGATGCGGTAACCGCCTATCGCAACGCCATACGGTTGAACGGAGACAGTGGTCCCCGGCAGATTGGTCTTGGCGAAGCCTTGTCTGCGGTTGCCGGGGGCACAATGACGCCGGAAGCCGAAGCCAGTTTCAACCGTGCGCTGGCTATCAATCCCGGCGATATGCGCCCGCAATTCTTCATCATCAATGGCTGGATGCAGCAGGGCAAACTCGTGGAATCCCGTGATTTGATCCGCAAATTGCTGGCTGATGCACCGAGTGATGTGCCGTGGCGTGACGAAGCGCAGGCGGCGTTGACACGTCTCGACAAGGAAATCGCCGGCGACGCACCCGATGTCAGCGATATTGACAGAGCGACCGGCCCGGACGCATCGCAGGTGGAAGCCGCCGCGTCCATGAATGTGCAGGACCGGGCGGCGATGATCGAGGGCATGGTGGCCAGTCTTGCCGAAAAGCTCAAGCAGTCGCCCGATGATGTGGAAGGGTGGGAAAAGCTCGTCCGTTCCTACGTAGTTCTTAACCGGCCCAATGATGCGCTGGAAGCTCTGGCCAATGCTCGCAAAGTGTTGAGCGGTGATAAGCTTGCGCGCCTTGACGCTGTCGCAGATGATCTCGGACTGGCGGAGCAACCGGGTGACTCCGTGCCGGAGAAAAAGCGATGACACGCAAGCAGAAACGGCTTTCGGTGATTGGCGGCGCCCTGGTGGTGCTGGCCTGTGCTGCCGGACTGGTGCTGTTTGCGCTTCAACAACGCATTGCGTTCTTTCGTATGCCATCCGACATTGCCGCTGCCGACCTGCAATCGGAATCGCGCTTCCGGCTGGGTGGACTGGTTGAAAAGGGCAGCGTGGTGCGCGGCGAGGGAACAAAGATCACCTTTGCGGTCACTGACCATATCAAAAGCGTTCCCGTAACCTATGATGGAATTCTGCCCGATCTTTTCCGTGAAGATCAGGGTGTGGTCATTGAAGGCAAGTTTGCGCCCGGTGGGGCTTTTACGGCTGATAGCGTTCTTGCCAAGCACGATGAAAACTATATGCCGAAGGAAGTTGCCGACAGTCTGAAGGCCAAGGGTGTGTGGCAAGGGGAGAACAAGCAGCAATGACGGAACTCGGACATTTCGCTTTGGTTCTGGCGCTTGCCCTGTCCATTATACAGGCTGTCGTGCCGGTCTGGGGCGCACGGCGCAATGACGACCGCATGATGGCCGTTGCGGTACCGGCTGCCTTCACCGTCTTTGCGCTGATTGCGCTGGCCTTTGTGGCCTTGACCTCTGCCTATGTCGCTTCGGACTTTTCGCTGCAGAATGTCTGGGAAAACTCCCATTCGCAAAAACCACTGCTTTATAAAATCACCGGTGTCTGGGGCAACCACGAAGGCTCCATGCTGCTGTGGGTACTGATACTCGCATTCTTCAGCGCGCTGGTTGCCTTCTTCGGCAACAATCTGCCGCCGTCCCTTAAAGCCAATGTGCTTGGCGTGCAGGCATGGATCGGCTCCGCCTTCCTGCTCTTCATCGTTGCCACATCCAATCCATTCACCCGCATCACGCCTGCGCCGATTGAAGGACAGGATCTCAACCCGATCCTGCAGGACATTGGCCTCGCGATCCATCCGCCGCTGCTTTATCTCGGCTATGTCGGCTTTTCAGTGTGTTTCTCCTTTGCCGTTGCAGCGCTTATCGATGGGCGTATTGATGCGGCGTGGGCCCGCTGGGTGCGTCCGTGGACGCTGACTGCATGGATGTTCCTGACTGGCGGCATCGCCATGGGCTCCTACTGGGCTTATTACGAACTTGGCTGGGGTGGCTGGTGGTTCTGGGATCCGGTTGAAAATGCCTCTTTCATGCCATGGCTGGCCGGAACGGCACTGCTGCACTCGGCATTGGTGATGGAAAAGCGCTCGGCGCTGAAAATCTGGACAGTACTGCTGGCTATCCTGACCTTCTCCCTGTCGCTGCTCGGCACATTTCTGGTGCGCTCGGGCGTGCTCACCTCGGTCCATACATTCGCGACCGATCCGGGGCGCGGTCTTTTCATTCTCGCCATTCTCGTGTTCTTCATCGGCGGATCGCTGGCGCTGTTTGCCCGCCGCGCGCAGACGCTGGCACCCGGCGGCCTGTTCCAGCCCATCTCGCGTGAAGGCGCGCTGGTGTTCAACAATCTTTTCCTGACGACGGCGGCTGCGACCGTGCTGATCGGCACGCTCTATCCGCTGTTGCTTGAAACGTTGACTGGCGAAAAGATTTCCGTCGGTGCCCCGTTCTTCAATATGACTTTCGGTCCGTTGATGATCCCGCTCTTGGCCGCCGTGCCGTTTGGACCGCTTTTGGCCTGGAAGCGCGGCGATATACTCGGCGTTGCCCAGCGCCTGATGATGGCGTTCTTCGTTGCGCTGCTTGTCGTGGCCGTGGTTCTCTACAAGACATCAGGCACAGCAATTTTCTCCGCGTTCGGCATTGGGCTCGCCTTCTGGCTGATGCTTGGCGCATTGACCGATCTTTCCCTGAAAGCCGGTATCGGCAAGGCTCCGTTCGCCATCATGCTGCGCCGTCTGACCGGGTTGCCGAAATCCGTATTCGGTACGGCATTCGCGCATTTCGGCCTTGGTGTAACCCTGCTTGGTATTGTCTCTGTCTCGACCTTTGCCACGGAAGACGTGACAGTGATGAAGCCGGGCGAAACATTGCGTGTTGCCAGCTATACCCTGCGCTTTGACCGCATTGATCCGGTCAAGGATTCGAATTTCACCGAAGATCAGGGCAAGTTCACCATTCTCGATGGTGCAGCGCGCGAAGTTGATACGCTGATGTCGTCAAAACGTTTCTATCCCGTGCGCAAGATGCAGACGACGGAAGCGGGTATCAAGACGTTCCTGTTCAGCCAGCTTTACGTGTCGCTCGGTGATGCCACCAAGGATGGCGGCATTGTCGTGCGCGTCTGGTGGAAGCCCTATGTGACACTGATCTGGCTCGGTGCGCTGGTCATGATGGCAGGCGGTGCCATGTCGCTGGCAGACCGGCGGTTGCGGGTCGGTGCGCCGGGCAAGGCCAAAGCCGCAAAGACGGGCCGGGCGAAAGGTGCCATGGCATGAGGCGCGTATCTGCAGTCTTTTTTGTGCTGCTAACCGCCCTTTGTCTCGGCGCAACGGCTGCACAGGCGGTTTCGCCCGACGAAGTACTGCCCAATCCGGCACTGGAGACCCGGGCACGCACTATTTCCACCGAACTGCGCTGCATGGTGTGCCAGAACCAGTCGATTGACGATTCCAATGCTGATCTTGCCAAGGATTTGCGCATTCTTGTGCGCGAACGCCTGACGGCGGGCGATAGCGACGAGCAGGTGCTGGATTTCATTGTTGCCCGTTATGGCGAATTCGTTCTTTTAAAGCCGCGGCTGATGCTGAGCACAATCCTGCTCTGGGGATTTCCCATCGCCGCTCTGGTGGCAGGTGCCATCGTGATTGGCGTTTCAATTGTTCGCCGTCGTCGTTCACCTGTCGAAACCACCCCGCTATCGGATAGCGAAAAGAAGCAGTTGAAGAAGCTTCTGGCCGCTTCCAACGACTAGAACTATTTGCCGGATGCCTTGAGTATCGATTCCACATTCTGCGTGTGGACAGGTTCATATGGCGCGTAATAGGTCAGTATATCCGAACGAAAATCTTCCGCAATGAAGGTAAGCAAATCCTCATTTGCCAGCCCCGGCTCGTCGCGCAGACGCATAAGTTTTCTCACATAGCGTCCCGTTGCGGCAATCAGTTCCGGCCCGTAACCACCGGCAATGATCACATTTTCCGCACCATGATTGGGTAGAATTTTTTCGATGTCCCAGGTCGATATGCGCTTCAGATCAAGCAAATGGTTTTCCAGCCGCTCCGGTTCGGCCACATAGGTTATTGGTTCTTCCAGCGTATCACCTGCAAACAGCAGCTTGAGCTGCGGCAGGATCATCACGGTGCCGTCATGGCTGTGAATATCCACATGACGCAATTGCACCTCGATATCGCCAATCTTCAGATCGCGCCGGTCTTTGAAGATACTGTTTGGCATGACAAGCGGCCGGACAGGTGGTGTGCGATTCTCCAATGTATTCTTGTTATCGCTGAGCGCCTTTGCCGTCAGGTCATTGGCGATGATCTCACAATCGGCAAAAACCGCATTCCCTGCTACGTGATCAACGTGCCAATGACTGAGCACGACGCGGATGTGGCGGACGCCAACCTGATCAAGCCTGTCGCGGATCAGCGCGGCATGAGCGTTGGAAATACTGGTGTCGTAAACAAGCGCTTCCTCGCCAGAAACGATGGCATAGGAGCAGACGCCGAGCGCATAGGCCCCATCGTCAAGCCAATTTGGCTCTGTGGAGTAGGCGCGAACGCCGTCCAATCTGCCATCGTAAAATGCGTAGACACCTTCATAGGGCTGGTGAACCCGCATTGTGGAACCGAGCGGCGGCATGGATGCCATATGAACTATCTCCAGTGAACAACGAATCGTAGCGCCAAAGAATTATCTTACAAATTTGTCATGTTGCGGAAATGGCGGCGTAACGTTCTTATCTGTATCACTGTTGGTTATTAAGCGGTCGGATTTCCGATCGGGCGTCCAAGGAGAAAATTTTATGTCTAACAATCGTACGTCCTCCACTTACCGCAAGGGCATTGCTGCCGCGCTGCTCGCCTCGGCGCTCGCCGGGGGACTGCTGGCAACCGGCCCGCTTGCAGCCATTGCGCCAGCGCAGGCTGAAGCGGTGCGTGTTGATGGTGCGCAGCAGCCCGGCTTTGCCGATGTTGTTGAAAAGGTCAGCCCCGCCGTCGTCAGCGTTCGCGTCAAGAGCGCAGTTCAGCAGACATCCGATGATGGTTCGGGCATTCCGGGCTTTGATCAGCTCCCTGACGATCATCCGCTCAAGCGCTTCTTCCGTGATTTCGGTGGCCCGAACGGGCAGGGCGGAATGCAGCAACGCAAGGGCGGTCCGCGCGACCACCAGAATCGACCAGATCGCGTACGTCCGACAGCCCAGGGTTCCGGCTTCTTCATCTCCGAAGATGGCTATCTCGTCACCAATGATCACGTCGTGGAAGACGGCAGCGCTTATACCGTTGTCCTCAATGATGGCACGGAACTTGATGCCAAGCTGATCGGCAAGGACAAGCGAACCGATCTCGCCGTGCTCAAGGTCGATGACAAGCGCAAGTTCACCTATGTGTCCTTCGGCGATGATAACAAGATGCGTGTCGGCCAGTGGGTCGTTGCCGTCGGCAATCCGTTTGGTCTCGGCGGTACAGTGACTGCCGGTATTATTTCGGCCCGTGGCCGCGATATTGGTGCAGGCCCCTATGACGATTTCCTGCAGATCGATGCAGCCGTCAACAAGGGCAATTCCGGTGGTCCTGCTTTTAACCTGAACGGTGAAGTCGTCGGTATTAATACCGCGATTTACTCGCCATCCGGTGGCAGCGTCGGTATCGCTTTCGCCATTCCGTCAACGACAGCCAAACTTGTCGTCGATCAGTTGATCAAAACAGGTACCGTGTCCCGTGGCTGGATCGGCGTGCAGATACAGCCTGTCAGCAAGGAAATCGCTGAATCGCTCGGCCTTTCCGAGGAAAAGGGTGCGCTGGTTGCCGAACCGCAGTCCGATGGACCCGCCGCGAAGGCCGGTATCCAGTCTGGCGACGTCATCACCGCTGTCAATGGCGAGACGGTTTCCGACCCGCGTGATCTGGCCAAGAAGATCGCTGCGATCAATCCGGGCCAGAGTGCCGAGCTGAGCGTCTGGCGCAAGGGCGAGGCCAAGGCCGTCAAGGTATCGATCAATTCGATGCCGGGCGATGAAAAGCAGGCATCCAAGAGCGACAACAACAGCAAAACACAGGATCAGGCTTCAGTATTGGATGATTATGGCTTGACCGTAGTTCCATCCGATGATGGCAAGGGCGTTGTCGTTACCGATGTTGATCGCTCCGGCGATGCGGCCGACAAGGGCATCACAACCGGTGATATCATCGTCTCGGTCAACAATAAGCCTGTTAAGAGCGGCTCTGATATCGATGCGGCTATCGTTGAAGCATCAAAGAGTGGCCGCAAGGCGGTCCTGTTGCAGGTCCAGACCAACGACCAGTCGCGGTTCGTGGCTCTGCCCATCAATCAGGGCTAAGGCCGACACCAACGAAAACGGGCAGCGGATATTTCCTATCTGCTGCCCGCCTGCCATCCGGAGCATCATTCATATGATGCTTACCTCTGTCTCGAAACCGGCTTAGTATAAACGCCATGAAGATTCTCGTTATTGAAGATGACCGCGAAGCGGCCCGTTATCTGGAGAAGGCTTTTGCCGAGGCTGGCCATTCGGCTGATGTCGCCGGTGATGGCGAAACCGGTTACACGCTGGCGGAGCAGGGCAGCTATGACGCCCTGATCGTCGATCGCATGTTGCCGCGCCGTGACGGTCTTTCCGTTGTCGCCGCACTGCGTGCTCAAGGCATTGATACGCCCGCCCTTATCCTTTCTGCGCTGGGTCAGGTGGATGACCGGGTAACCGGCCTGCGCGCTGGCGGCGATGATTATCTCACCAAACCCTATGCTTTCTCCGAACTTCTGGCGCGGGTTGAAGTCCTGCAACGTCGGTCCAGCCCGAAAGAGGCGGAAACTGTCTACCGGGTCGGTGATCTGGAACTTGACCGCCTGTCACACACCGCCAAGCGGGCTGGGCAGGGCATTATCCTGCAACCGCGCGAATTCCGTTTGCTTGAATATCTGATGCGCCATTCCGGTCAGGTCGTTACCCGCACCATGTTGCTTGAGCATGTCTGGGACTATCACTTCGACCCCCAGACCAATGTGATCGATGTGCATGTCTCGCGCCTGCGCGGCAAGATCGAGAAGGGTTTTGAAACGCCCCTGCTGCACACGGTGCGCGGCGCTGGCTATATGCTCAAGGCTGGCGGAATCGATGCATGAGCCGCTTTCTTGCCATGATGAAAATGACAGCCGTCCGGCTGTCGGCGCTCTACCTGCTTCTTTTTACTGTCTGTGCCATTGTTCTGGTTTTCTATATGACCAGCCTTTCGGTCAATCTTCTTACGTCCCAGACGGAAGCCGCCGTTAACGAGGAAATCGAAAGCGTCGGCCAATCCTATCAGCGCGCCGGTATAGCCGGGCTCGTCCGCTCCATCGACCGTCGCAGCCGACAGCCGGGAGCTTATCTTTATCTCGTTACCGATCCCGCTGGCCGGATCGTCGCTGGCAATGTGCAGAGCATCGAGCCGGGTGTGTTGCAGACGGATGGCTGGATAAAGCGTCCGATTGCCTATGAGCGCTACGGCGAGAACAATGACCCGCAGGCGCATACGGCCATTGCGCGGATCATTGTCATGCCCAATGGTATTCGCGTCATGGTTGGCCGCGATCTGGGCGAACCGGAAAAGATACGGCTTGTGGTCCGCCGCTCGCTGGGTGCGGCGCTTGGGATTATGGGTATCGGCGCATTTCTCATCTGGTTTTTTGTTGGCCGCCGCGCTTTGCACCGGATCGATGAGGTTTCCGTCGCCTCGCAGCGTATCATGGGTGGTGATCTTGCCGGACGTCTGCCGGTCAGCGGCTCCGGCGATGAGTTTGATCGCCTCGCTGCCAATCTGAACGGCATGCTGGCCCGCATTCAGGAACTGAACGAGGGCGTGCGCCACGTCTCTGACAATATCGCCCATGATCTGAAAACGCCGCTAACCCGCATGCACAACCGGGCGGAATCTGCGCTTGCCAATGCCAAGACCACCAAAGCCTACCGCGCAGCGCTGGACGGTATGATTGCCGACTCCGATCAGCTTATCCGCACGTTCAATGCCATTTTGATGATCTCGCGGCTTGAATCAGGATACTCATCGGAGACAATGGAACTCCTGCCGCTATCGACAGTGGTACAGGATGTTTACGAGCTGTATGAGCCGACGGCGGAGGAAGAAGGTATCGCCTTCACGCTTGGGGCCGAGGACGCAACGCCAGTGCGGATCAACCGCGAGCTGGTGGGCCAGACCATCTCCAATCTCGTCGATAATGCCATTAAATATGCCGGTGGCGGTGAAAAGCCGGTGGAAGTTTCCCTTGCTGTGGAAAAGCAGGATCACACGGTCCGCGTCATTGTCACGGACAATGGCCCGGGCATCCCGCCTGATCAGGTGGATCGGGCAACGGAGCGTTTTGTCCGTCTTGAGGAAAGCCGTTCGCAACCGGGGTCAGGACTGGGTCTCAGTCTTGCCAAGGCGGTGATGAAATTGCACGGTGGCACTCTGGAATTGCAAGACAATGCTCCGGGGCTGCGCGCTGTGCTCGCTTTCCCGGTGGGGGAGGAGACTAAATGAATGAAGATGCGGCTTTTTTTGCCCGCGATCTGCGCTCGCTGACACCGCTCGACAAGAAAACAGCAGCTGCCTTTCTCGGCGAACTCATCGAGAGTGCTGTCGAGAAAGAATGTCCTGTTACAGCTGATGTGAAGAACAATGCGAAAGCCGCCGGTTTTCTCTCCGCAGTTCTCGATCTCTCGCCTTATCTGCGCAATGTGCTGATCCGCCGTCCGGCTATTCTGGAGCCCCTGTTTGCCATGCCGCTGGCCAAGCGTCTGGAAGCGTTGATGCGGGATGTGGCGGCGAGTTCGGAAAGCGAGAATATTACTGAAACCGGCATCATGGCCGTTCTGCGCCAGTTGAAGCTGGAAGGGCACGTCCTGATCGCCCTTGGTGATCTCTCCGGCGTGTTCAACACGGCGGACACAACCCGCTGGCTGTCGCAACTGGCAGAAGAAAGTGTCCGCGCGGCGGTGCGGTTCCTGCTGCGTGACGCGCATGAATCCGGGAAGCTCAAACTCCCCGACCCAGAACATCCGGAAAAACAATCCGGCTGGATTATCCTTGCCATGGGGAAGTTCGGCGCATTCGAGTTGAACTATTCCTCCGATATCGATCTCATTGTCTTTATTGACGAACACAGCCCCGCCATTCCCGACCCTTACGAATGTGTCGAGACCTTCTCGCGGCTGACCCGCCGTCTGGTGCGTATCCTGCAGGACCGCACGGCGGACGGTTATGTCTTCCGCACCGATTTGCGCCTGCGCCCGGACCCCGGTTCCACTCCGCTGGCGATCCCGGTTGGTGCCGCCCTTAATTACTATGAGGGGCGCGGCCAGAACTGGGAGCGTGCCGCCATGATCAAGGCGCGGCCCGTCGCCGGTGATATTGTAGCGGGAAAACAGGTGCTGGCCGAACTTGCGCCTTACGTCTGGCGCAAATATCTCGATTATGCGGCGATTGCCGACGTGCATTCGATCAAGCGGCAAATCCATGCCCATAAGGGCCACGGCGAAATTGCCGTGCGCGGTCATAACGTCAAACTCGGGCGCGGTGGCATTCGCGAAATTGAGTTCTTCGTGCAGACACAGCAGTTGATCGCTGGTGGACGGTTTCCGCAACTGCGTGGCTCGCGCACGGTTGACATGCTGGCCGCGCTCACCGGCCTTGGCTGGATCAGCGAAGAGGCGCGCGACACACTGGTCGAAAAATACGGTTTTCTGCGTGATGTGGAACACCGCATCCAGATGATCGCCGACGAACAAACCCACATGCTGCCTGAAGATGACGAGAATTTCCTGCGCGTCGCCCATATGATGGGCTATCGCGACGGCGAGGCCTTTGCCACGGATTTCCGGCAATCGCTGAAAACAGTCGAGACGCATTATGCGGCGCTGTTCGAACAGGGGCAGGATTTGGCAGGTGAGGCCGGAAATCTTGTCTTTACCGGCGATGTGGATGATCCCGATACGCTGGAGACCCTCGCAAAATTCGGTTTCGAGCGGCCAAGCGACATTTGCCGCGTGATCCGTACGTGGCATTTCGGCCGCTATCGCGCAACGCAATCGGCGGAATCGCGTGAACGTCTGACTGAGTTGACGCCGGTGCTGCTCAAAGCCTTCGGAGCGACAAGCCGGGCTGACGAAGCGCTGATGCGTTTTGATGAGATGATCAAGGGCCTGCCTGCGGGCATCCAGCTTTTTAGCCTATTGCAGTCCAATCCGCGCCTGCTCGACCTGCTTGTGTTGATCATGGGCGCCGCGCCGCGTCTTGCTGATATCATCACCCGCAAGCCGCATGTTTTCGATGGCATGCTGGATCCGGCGATTTTCGCCGATATTCCCACCCGTGCCTATCTGGCGGAGCGCTTGGAAAACTTTCTCGGACCAGCCAAGGTCTATGAGGATATTCTCGACCGCCTGCGGATTTTTGCAGCGGAGCATCGTTTTCTCATCGGCATCAGGCTTCTGACCGGCGCTATCGATGGTATCAGGGCGGGCAAGGCTTTTTCCGATCTTGCCGATCTGGTCATCGACCGGGCATTGCAGGCGGTGATCGATGAATTCGCCAGCAAGCACGGCGTGGTATCAGGCGGACGTATTGCCATTCTCGGCATGGGCAAGCTTGGCAGCCGCGAACTAACTGCTGGTTCCGACATTGATCTCATTCTCCTTTATGATCACGAGGCGGATGCGGAAGAATCCGATGGCGAAAAGCAGCTGGCACCCTCGCAATATTACATGCGCTTGACCCAGCGCCTGATTGCGGCGCTCTCTGCACCGACGGCGGAAGGCGTACTCTACGAGGTGGATTTCCGTCTGCGCCCATCGGGTAATAAAGGACCGGTGGCGACCCATATCGACTCTTTCCGTAAGTATCAGCGCACGGAAGCTTGGACCTGGGAACATATGGCTTTGACCCGTGCCCGGCCGGTGGCGGGCGACAACGCTTTCTTCAGTGAAATCGATAGCGAGATCAGCGAGATTTTGGCCCTGCCACGCGATCCGGCGAAGATCGCCAAAGATGTGGCTGAAATGCGTGCCTTGCTGGAAACGGAAAAGCCACCACGCGACAGCTGGGACATGAAGCTGGTTCCCGGCGGCATTATCGATCTGGAATTCATTGCCCAGTTCGCGGTGCTGACAGGCAATGTCGACGGGTCAATCATTGCCCATTCCACGGCGGAAGTTTTGACCAAACTGAAGACAGGTTTTGCAGAGCCCGTTGTGACCGATGAGCTGGTAGCCGCTGCCAATCTGTACACGGAGCTGACCCAGATTATCCGCCTTTGCCTCAACAGCGATACAAGGCGCGAGGATTTTCCGCCCGGCCTTGGCGATTTACTCTGCCGCGCCTGCGATCTGCCAGACCTTGCCCGCGTCGAAACCCATCTGGAAGACACGGCAAAATCCGTTCGCAAGACGTTCAATGCGGTGTTGCGGAATGCGCAGAAGAAAAGCTGATTGAGAAATATCTGCTTGAACTGATATAGGTTGTAACCTATATTCGGCCATGAGTTGGACAGTTCTTGAGCATCCCGAGTTTTCGAGAGAACAGAAAGACCTTGATCCAGACGTTGCAGACAAGCTGGATGAAGTGCTTGTTGCGCTTGGGAAAGTAGGCCCGAATCTGGGTCGTCCGCTTGTTGATACGCTTCATGGTTCGAAACACACGAACATGAAAGAAATCCGTTTTGCACTCAAAGGCGCCTGGCGTTTCGCTTTTGCTTTTGACCCGGAACGGCAGGCGGTGATCCTGATCGGCGGCAATAAAGAAGGCATCAGTCAAAAACGGTTCTACAAACTTCTCATCAAGGAGGCGGATAAGCGCTTTGACGAGTGGCTGGAAGCAGAGGAATAGGGCAATGGCAAAATTCAGGAAATCGGAATTTCGACCGGTAATGGAGCGCATCGCCACTCTTTCGGAAGACCGTCAGAAAAAGATTCAGACGGGTGCATCCGCAATCATCGAGGCGATGCACCTCGCAGAAGTCCGCAAAGCGCTCGATGTGACGCAAAATGATCTTGCGCAGGCGACGGGGTTACAGCAGGGAGAAATCTCCCGTATCGAAAACCATACGGAAAATGTGCAACTGAAAACGCTTGAGAAATATGTGCTTGGACTTGGTGGCACATTTAAGATTGTCGCTGATTTCCCCGATGGCACCCATGCGGAAATACCGCTTCGTTCAGGCAAGCCGGTAAAATCGCGCGTAAAAATCGAAACGCACTGAAATCATCCGGCGCTAAACCCGCCATTCCTCCCGAACCGGACCAATGGTCCGGGTGGGAATGCGCACGGAGACGATGGTGCCGACGCCTTCCGTGGAGCGGATTTTCAGCGCACCGCCATGCAGTTCTGTCAGCGAGCGGGAAATAGCGAGGCCAAGGCCCGAACCCGTATGGGTCTTGGTGAACTGGTTTTCCACTTGCTCAAAGGGTTGGCCGATTTTTTTCAGCGCCGATTTCGGGATGCCGCAGCCGGTGTCCTCAATGGTGAAGACCAGCGCGCCTGACACTTTGCGGGCGCGCACCGAGATGCGCCCGCCGGTATCGGTGAACTTCACCGCATTGGACAGAAGGTTGATCAGGATCTGCTTGATGGCGCGCCGGTCGGCATTGAGCGTGACGCAGTCGGCAATCTTCGTCTCCACCTTCACGTTCTTGTTCAATGCCTGCAACGAGACCACGCGCACGGTCTCATTGATCAGCGGGCAAAGATCGATCTCCTCACGGTCCAGTGAGAAATGCCCGGCTTCGATCTTCGACATGTCGAGAATGTCATTGATGACGTTGAGCAGGTAATTGCCGCTGGTGTGGATGTCCTGCACATATTCCTCATAGCGATCCGAGCCGAGCGGCCCGAACGTGCCGGAATGCATGATTTCCGAGAAGCCGATAATGGCGTTGAGCGGCGTGCGCAACTCGTGCGACATGTTGGCGAGAAATTCGGATTTGGCCCGGTTGGCCGCTTCAGCGCGTTCCTTTTCAACTGCATATTTGCTGTTGAGTTCGGTCAGCTCCAGCGTGCGTTCCACTTCCGATTTACGGGCTAGGCTAAGGTCGTGAATGGTCGCCATCAGGCGGCGCTCGCTGTCGACAAGCCGTTCCTCATGCACCTTGAGCTGGGTAATGTCAGTGCCGACGGATACCAGCCCGCCATCCTGGGTGCGGCGTTCATTGACCTGTAGCCAACGACCATCGGCCAGCTGCCGCTCAAAGGTGAGGGCGCCAGCGCGGCCATGCTCATTGGCCATGCGCTTTTCAAAGGCGACGGCGCGGATGCGTGGCTCCAGTTCCTCGCGGCTGATGCCGGGCAGCAGGCATTCATTGGCAAGGCCGGAATATTGATTGAACTTGCTGTTGGACATGACGAGGCGATTATCCGCATCCCAGAGAACGAAGGTCTCGGAAATGCTTTCAATGGCTTCACGGATGCGCTGGTCAGCCTGCGCGGTCTGCTGGGCAAAGCGGTGCTGTTCGCTGACGTCCACGGCAACGCCGACGAGATGCGTGTCACCGACCGTTGCATCGGCAACCTGGGCGCGCACCCGCATCCAGACCCAATGGCCCTCGGCGTGGCGCATGCGGAACACGCGATCGATCTGGGTGATCTCTCCGGCCGCCACCTGTGCTGCCAGACTGTAAAGCTTGTCGTCATCTTCATGAATGATGGAGGAGATATCGCCAAGCGACAGGATCGCGTCATAGGCCTCATAGCCAAGCATTTCGTACATTGACCGCGACCAGTAAACCCGGCCGCGTGCCATGTCCCAATCCCACAATCCGCAGCGCCCGCGTGCCAGCGCCGTATCCACCCGCGCCTGTGTGTGCTGATAGAGCGCATCCGCATCCTGCGCCCGTGCCGACTGGCTGAAATAGGCGTAAAGAACAACCAGCATGATGGCGGCTGTTCCAGCAAACAGCGTGACATTGACCGAGATCATTCGCCGCCATTCAGCAAAGATCGCATCAACCGGATGCATCACGAATACCGAATAGCCACCGCTGCCGGTCCGGCTGAAAGCCGCAAGACCAGTCGTGCCATTCATGCGCACTTCCATCACCCCGGCGCGCTCGCCGAAGAGGAAAAGCGGCTGACCATTGGTAACAAAGCTTTCGAGGTTCTTGTCGCGCCAGCGATCACCACCCTCCGAAGAGGCGACGATCTTTGATTCACCCGATGCAATGGCGATCCACATGCCCTGAGGGATGAGATCATTGGAACGCATCTCGGCAATGATGTTCTGCAACTCACCGCTGTCGAGTTTCTGACCAGCCTTCATGCGGTTGTCGATAATGCTGGCCATGTGGCTTGCGGCCAACGACAGAGTGGCACGGGCCGTGCGTTCCGTATCGTCGCGCCACGACAGCAGCGACATAGCACGGGCACTGGCCAGGATGATGAGGAAAATAATGATCAACGGGGGGATGGCCCGGCGCAGGTAGGGTTCGGCAGCGAGCAGCTTGCCATAGGCAGGGTCAGCAAGAAGTTTGATATGTCCGGAAAGACGGGTGCGCCCCCGCGCAGTCTCCCGCTTTCCGGCATAAGTCTTCCCCGTCGGCGCGCGATACGCGTCCGCATTTGCCATCGAATGGCCCCCTCAATTGCCTTTATAATCAGTGATTTGCTTCGCCACGCCGCACATCCGAAGCACCCATAGTGAATCAAAACTGATTCGCTGTGTCCAGTCCTTTTGTTAAATATTTAGCAATCATTGTGGCAGCCGTGAATCAGTTCGCGAGCCGATTCCGCTAAGTCTTTGAAAAGACTCCAAGACCGGAAAATCGCCTGCGGGGGTAAAATTATGCCCCAGCCGGTGGATAACCGGTTGGGGCAGTGAAATGCGGAAACGGCAGCCGAATCTTTGCGCAAAGGCGGGCCGTGCCAGGCTCGACGTGGCTCCATGTTGGGGGGATGAGAGGGGCTCTCTATCGCATCTTTTCGCGTCAGGTGTCTGTAGCAGCACGGTGCGTGGTTCGCCGATCGACAAGCTTGGGAAGTTCACCATGCGGGAGACGGGTGCTGCAGCGCCAATGACCAATGGTGTAGGATTTTGGCACCGGCTCCCAATCTCCGTCATCCTCGGGCTTGACCCGAGGACCCACGGATGAAGAGTTCAAACAAACCTGAAGGCTTAGTGCCTTTAAACTATGGGTCCTCGGGTCAAGCCCGAGGATGACGGGAGAGGTGGGATTGCGGGGAGCTTTTTACTGCGCCATTGGTCATTGGCGTTGCAGCACCTCACTCCCTCATGGTGAGCCTGTCGAACCACGCGGTATGGCGTTGCGGGCACCTGAAGCGAAGAGAGGCAAAAGGCACCATGCTTACCCTCCCCGAGGTGAGGAAGGTGCGAGCGTTGGGGGTTTCCCTCAAACCTAGGCAAGCGTCCTTTCGACGATATCGCGCACGTCGGCGGACAAGCCTTCGACCACCGCAATGGAAGCCAGCGCTTCCCGCGCATGCTCCCGCCTGATAGCCTCAAACGAACGCCACGAGCGCATAGCCGTCAGCAGCCGCGCCGCAAGCTGCGGGTTCTTCTTGTCAATGATGAGGATCGTTTCGGCAAAAAAGCGATAGCCCTCGCCATCGGCACGGTTAAAACCAGTCTGGTTGCCGCTGGAGAAGGCGCCGATCAGCGCGCGTGTCCGGTTTGGATTATCCAGCGAGAACAGCTTGTGTGCCATCAAAGCGCGCACGCGTGTCAGGGCATCGGCACCCGGCTGGGTGGCCTGCACAATGAACCACTTGTCCATAACGAGCGGGTCATTGCCGAAACGCTCTTCAAACGCCTTGAGTGCCGCCTTGGTCGCCTCGCTGTCACCAAAACGCTGGACGAGGACACCGAGGGCAGCCACGCGGTCTGTCATATTATCAGCATGGGTGAATTGGGCCGCGGCGCGCTTTGGATTGCCTTCAGCCACACTCAGATAATCAAGCAGCACATTGCGCAATGCGCGCCGTCCGGCACTGGCCGCATCGGGCTTGAACGGGCCGCTATGGTCGAGATCATCATAAAGCTGATCGAACTTGTGCGCGTGCGCTTCGGCAACAGCACGCATAAATGCCTCGCGGCTGCCCAGAATCGCATCGGGGTCGATATTGCTGCCAAGTTCCCGCGCAATATCGCTTTCCGACGGCAGGCTCAGGCAAAGAGCCCGGAACGCTTCGTCGAGGGAACTGTTGAACGCGATCTCGCCAAGCAGCTTGATCGATGAGCTTTCGATTGTCGCCGGTTTGCCGCCGCGCACACGCTTTGAATTGCTGGTGAGCTTTGCAGCCAGAAGCTGTGTCAGCGCCTGCCAGCGATTGACTGCATCGCCATCATGGCGGGCGAGAAAGGCGAGATCAGAACGGGTCAGCTCGCTGGTCAAGGTAACAGGAGCAGAGAAGCCACGCAGCAGCGAGGGCACCGGCCGCTCGGTAATGCCGGAGAAGCTTAGCCGCTCCTTGCGCTTGAACAGATGGATGACATCGCCCTTGACCGTGCCGCCCTTGACCGATTTCGGCTTCAGCTCGCGCCCTTTGGCACCCAGCAGGGCAAACTGCACGGGGATGTGCATCGGCTTCTTCGACGACTGTCCCGGTGTGGCTTTCAGCGACTGCTCGATTTCGATTTCGAATGTCTGCGTTGCCTGATCATAATCATAGGTAATGGCGAGGTTCGGCGTACCGGCCTGTTCATACCATAGCGAAAACTGGCTCAGATCCTCGCCGGAGGCATCCTCGAACACCTTGATGAAGTCTTCGATCGTGGCCGCATCGCCGTCATGGCGCTCGAAATAGAGGTCCATACCCTTGCGGAACAATTCGGCACCCAGAATGGTGCGGATCATACGCACCACTTCCGAGCCTTTTTCATAGACAGTGGCCGTGTAGAAATTGTTGATCTCGCGAAACTGACGCGGCCGCACCGGATGGGCGAGCGGACCTGCATCTTCAGGGAACTGGTGCGCCTTGAGGCCCTTGACCTCGGCAATGCGCTTGACAGCACGCGAGCGCATGTCAGCCGAAAACTCATGATCGCGGTAAACGGTCAGCCCTTCCTTGAGACAAAGCTGGAACCAGTCGCGGCAGGTGATGCGATTGCCGGTCCAGTTGTGGAAATATTCATGGGCGATAACGGCTTCAATGCCAGCATAGTCCGTATCGGTTGCGGTCTCGTGGTCAGCCAGAACATATTTGTCGTTAAAGACGTTGAGGCCCTTGTTCTCCATCGCGCCCATGTTGAAGTCGGAAACGGCGACAATGTTGAAGACGTCGAGATCATATTCGCGGCCAAAGACGTCCTCATCCCATTTCATCGAACGCTTGAGCGCATCCATGGCATAGAGCGCACGGGGCTCCTTGCCGTGCTCAACATAGATGCCGAGATCAACATGGCGGCCAGAGGCCGTGGTGAAACTGTCGGTGATGACACCGAGATCACCAGCAACAAGCGCGAAGAGATAGGCGGGTTTGGGATGCGGATCGTGCCAGACGGCAAAATGCCTGCCATCAGCAAGCGCACCATGCTCGCCCGGATTACCATTGGCCAGAAGCAGCGGCGCTTCCTTGATGCCAGCTTCAACCCGCACCGTATAGACGGACAACAGGTCAGGACGATCATAGAAATAGGTGATGCGGCGGAAACCTTCCGCTTCGCACTGGGTGCAGTAAACACCACTGGAACGGTAAAGCCCCGTCAACTGGCGGTTGGTGGTCGGATTGATTTCCGTGGTGATCTGCAATTTGAACGTGCCGCTCTCGGGCAGGGCGCTGATTTCAAGGCGATCAGGCGTCGCCACATAGGCATTGTCGCCCAGCGCCACGCCATCGATGCTGATATCCACAAGCTTCAGTTCGTCACCATCAAGGACAAGTGATGCACCAGCGGAAACGCCCGGCCGGCGTTCAATGTGCAATGTCGACTTGACGATGGTGCGCTCGGGATGAAGCGAGAATTCGAGATGGGTTTCGGGAATAAGAAAATCTGTTGGCTTGTAATCTTCGAGATGAAAGACCTGGCCGGTATCGGTACGCATCGGGGAACTGTCCTTTTTGTGGTGCCGGACCCTAACCGTGTTTTCTCCCATGCACAACAAAAGCCATTAGTTTTTCGGCGTATGCCGTTGCTTTTGTTCACTTCCATATGTGCTCGATACATGCAACGTGATCGTTCTGCCATCTGGTGCCAAACGGCGAAGCAGCCTATACAGATATATCAATTATCGTTTTCTCCGTCGCTCCCTCAAGGAATACCAGTCGTGGCACCTATTGTTCACCAGAAAGATGGTGGACCACCCCTCGTGGATACCGTGCGCAGCACCAATGTCATGCTCGGAATTGGCCTCAAGGTCGCTTCGGTCTGTGTGTTCGTCTGCATGTCCAGCCTGCTCAAAGCTTCGGACGGAATACCGGCGGGACAGCTGGTGTTTTTCCGCTCCTTCTTCGCCATTTTTCCGGTCATCATCTTTATCGCCTGGCAAGGCCAGCTCAACGTGGCGTTCAAGACAAGCGAGCCTTTCAGCCATTTCTGGCGCGGGTTCGTCGGGGTCAGCGCCATGAGCGCAAGCTTTTATGGCCTTACCAAGCTGCCATTGCCCGAAGCGATTGCCATCAGCTATGCCACGCCGTTGCTGACTGTGCTGTCCAGTGCATTGTTTCTGCGCGAGACTGTACGGCTTTATCGCTGGACTGCGGTTTTCATCGGTTTGGCCGGTGTGCTGATTATCCTATGGCCGCGTATGTCGTTCTTCACGGGGGATAGCGAGTTTGGCGGTGATCAGGCTATTGGCGCACTGGCGACGCTGTGCGGGGCAGGACTTGCCGCAATCGCCATGCTTCTGGTGCGACGGCTGGTGCAAACAGAGCGGACACCGACCATCGTTGTCTATTTCTCTATTGCATCCAGCATCATCGCGCTGGTCAGCCTGCCATTCGGCTGGGTCTGGCCGAGCCCGGCGCAGGCAACATTCCTTATCATGGCGGGGATTGCAGGTGGTGTGGCGCAAATCCTTTTGACGGAAAGCTACCGCCATGCGGATATGTCGACCATCGCACCGTTCGAATATACGTCCATGCTGCTTGGCCTTGCTATCGGCTATCTGCTGTTCGGCGATATCCCGTCAAACGAGATGATGACGGGCGCGGTCATTGTGATCAGCGCAGGCATTTTCATCATCTATCGGGAACATCGTCTGGGTCTTGCCCGGGCGAGGGCGCGCAAAGTCTCGACGCCACAGGGCTGATCAATCTTCTTTCGCCGTGCCGAGCGCCGGATTGAGCTTGAGCGTTTCCGGCGTCTGTGGCCGGTCATGCGGGTGATAGACAAAATCCGGACGCTCCGACGGCACCTGCCGCGCCCGCCGCAAACTGCGCCAGAAGGCGTGGGAAGCATAGGCCGCATAACAACCTGCCATGGTCATGAAGAACCCGGAGGGGCCGCTCACATCCATCAGACGTCCGGCAATCTGCGGGCCGATCATGCTGCCAATGCCATAGACGATCAGCAGCCCGCTTGAGACTTTGACGAACTCGCTCGGCTCGGCAAAATCATTGGCATGGGCAACATTCAGAGAATAGATTGGAAACAGTACCGTGCCGAAGGCAAACATCAGTGAATAGATAACCCACGGCGTGACAGGCTGCACGATGATCATCGTCACCGACAGGAACACGCCGATTATCCCGGCGACCACCATTACATAGCGCCGGTCAACAAAGTCGGAAATGCGCCCGATAGGATACTGGAAGATTGCGCCACCGATCATGGCGCTGGCGATCATCGTGGCAATGTCAAAAGTGGAAAGACCGATTTCGCGGCCATAGATCGCCGAAAGAAAATTCCACGCGCCTGCAATGATACCCGCAATCAGCGAGCCGATCATGGCGGCGGGTGATTTGCGGTAAAGGCCGGGCAGATCAAGCGAAACCTGTGTCAGCGGGCGCGGTGACTGGGCATTGGAAAGCCCGGTTGGAATGAGAGCGGCCGCATAGATCAGCGCGCCGATCATGAACAGCGCCTGCGTCGCCGGATTGCCGAAGGGCAGAATATATTGCCCGACCAGAAGCCCGATCATCGAAACAATCATGTAAATCGAAAACACCATGCCACGCGTCGCATTGGTGACACGCTCGTTGAGCCAGCTTTCAATGACCATGTAGCTGCCTGCCAGCGAGAAACCAGCCAGCGCACGGAACAAGGTCCACGCCCATGGATCAATGATGAGCCCATGCATCAGCATCGACATGGAGAGCAGGGTGAGAAGAACAGCGAAAACACGGACATGACCGACGCGCCGCACAAGACGGGGAACGACAATGCAGCCACCGGTGAAGGCGAGGGCATAGCCAGTGCCGAGCCAACCGACCGTGGTCGGTGACCAGCCTTCAATACCCGCGCGCAGGGGCAGAAGAATTCCTGCCAAACCTCCGGCGGTCAGCATCAGGAAGGTGCTGGTCAATAGCGCCGTGATCGGCAAGAGCTGACGAAACATATGGGTACCCTGCGTTTCCATACCGAAAGTACAGGGTTCACCGGGCTCCAGAGCCGGAAATTACGACACCGTCATTCCAGTTTTGCGCCATGGCATATGGATTATTGCGTCAATGTGCGCAACTGCATTTTGACGGCGATGAAATCACGCCACGCAAAGCGCTTTTGCGCTGCGTTGCGCAGCAGATAGGCCGGGTGCAGGGTCGGCATAACGGGAATGTCGATGCCTGCGGCAGTCCTGTGGGTTTTCCAGTTGCCGCGCAGCCGCAAAATACCCTCAGGCGCATGGGTCAAAGCCTTGGCGGCGGGACCACCAAGGGCAACGAGTAGTTTGGGATTGGCAAGCTCGATCTGCCGTTCAAAGAACGGGCGGCAGATCTCGGTTTCCAGCGGCGTCGGTGTCCGGTTGCCCGGCGGGCGCCATGGAATGGTATTGGCGATATAGACGCCGGTGCGATCAAGGCCGATGGCTGCCAGCATACGATCCAGCAACTGCCCGGAACGTCCGATGAACGGCACACCTTCCAGATCCTCCTCGCGTCCGGGTGCCTCGCCAACAAACATGATGGGCGCATTCGGATTGCCGTCGGAAAAAACCAGATTCTTCGCGGTGAATTTAAGATTGCAACCATCGAACGAGGCGAGCTGCTCGCGCAACTGTTCGAGTGTCGTGGCGCTGGAGGCAAGCTGGCGGGCCAGTGCAATCTTGGTGTCGTCGGGTACGGACGTCTTGTTCAGCGCAGGGGCAGCAGCGGCCTGTGGCTCTGGCCTCGATCGTTCTGGTTGAGGTGCTGTTCGCGCCGGGGGTGCCTGAACAGGCGCGCGCACCGGCTCCACCGCCGCAAAGCGATCAACTGGCACGTCCTCAAGCGGTGTGTCGACACCGGCTTCAGCATAAAAGTGCAAGAGTTCACGCAGGTCAGGCAATGGACAATCCTTTAGCCCGGATTTGAGTGGGCTTGTCTTTCAAGTCGCAAATTGCGCGCGGGATTGCAAGGTCAGGTGGAGGGAATGCGCGGCTCCTGCACCAGATAAAATGTCCGCTTGGGGGTAAAGTCGCCAACGGGAAAATCGAAACTGGCATTGGCGTTGGGATCAACTTTGCCATCCCGGAAGATCATCCGATCATAGGGTTCGAAATTATCGTCATAGGTGGCAAAGAGATTGGAATGGATCATCCCTGTCTTGTCGCCAGGCTGATAAAAGGACAGCCCGTCACCATAGTCGCTCGGTTTGCCGAGAATTTCCTGCAATTCGAAGACGAATTCCACCCATGGATGTCCGCTGCCATTGACTGTTCTGACCTGCAAATGGAACAGAATGCCCCCTTCTTCAGTGGTGGGATTGAGCTGCTCCAGCTTTTCGGTTCGAATGACCAAAGTGACCGGCGCGATAGCATTCAGTTCTTCGGTAATGACAATCGGGTCGTCGGCAGAGCCGGTTCCACTGATCGAGCGGATGGTGAAACCGCCAAGCTCGTCGGAAAAATTATACTGCCCGGCAGTCCAGATCTTTTGCTCCTGCGCAGATGAATGGTTGAAAATCATACTGACGGCCAGAAAACCGCCCAATATCCAGATCATCCGAAGCGATCTCATCCCGTCTCCGCTTGTTGGTTATCCCCAGTCCACCAGCAGTTTATTATTCGAGACATTTCAATTGGCACGAGTATGAACGAAATGTGTAAAGTCGCAACTGGGCATGATTGCCGGTTGCAGTTCTCTTTCTGACGGTTGTGCAACTGCGGTAGATCAGCTGATTTTTGCAGAACCCTCAGCAATCACCCCCCCCTCTGTCCTGTCGGACATCTCCCCCGCAAGGGGGAGATCACATTGACATGAACGCTTTCCCACAACAGGAAATATTGCAGATTGTGCAAAGGCAGTAGTGAAGGCTGATCTCCCCCCTTGTGGGGGAGATGTCCGACAGGACAGAGGGGGGTGAAACTTGGCGAGGCAATCACGCGAGGTTCGTGGTTCGACATAACAACCATGAGGGAGAGGGGGTGGGTTGCGGGGATAGTGGTGGATTGCAGGGTACCCAGGTTCTGCACCCTTGGCGATTATCCTTGCATCCCCACTCTCCCTCATGGTGAGCTTGTCGAACCACGGATAATCTGTCGCACCGCACTCAAGAATATTGACGTTTACGTCAAGGTAACTTAAAAAACCAATGTATGGTCGTAGGATGAGGGCAATTGGCCGCATCTTGAATGGATGCTAGCCTCTGTCATACGGCTATTGTTGCGCTACAACTGGGAAAAACACAGGCGAAGTGTTTGCGGGGCAGAGCATTCAGGAGGGTTTCATGAGCGAGACAACCGAACTTCCAGAGCGGGAGAGCATGGAGTTTGATGTCGTGATTGTCGGCGGCGGTCCATCGGGCCTGTCTGCGGCCATCAGGCTCAAGCAGATCAACCCTGAACTTTCGGTCGTTGTGCTTGAAAAGGGCGGTGAGGTCGGTGCCCATATTCTGTCCGGTGCCGTGGTCGATCCTGTTGGTGTCGACAAGCTGCTGCCCGGCTGGCGCGAAGAGGAGGGGCATCCCTTCAAGACGCCAGTGACTGCGGATCATTTCCTCGTTCTTGGACCCGCAGGCTCGGTTCGCCTGCCGAATTTCGCCATGCCGCCGCTGATGAACAATCACGGCAATTTCATCGTGTCGCTCGGCAATGTCTGCCGCTGGCTCGGCACCAAGGCGGAAGAACTGGGCGTCGAGATTTATCCTGGATTTGCCGGTTCCGAAGTTCTCTATGACGACAATGGCGCGGTGATCGGTGTTGCCACCGGCGATATGGGCATTGAAAAAGATGGATCGCATGGCCCGGCCTATACGCGGGGCATGGCGCTTCTTGGCAAATATACGCTCATTGCCGAAGGCGCACGCGGGTCGCTCGCCAAGCAGTTGATCACCAAGTTCAAGCTCGATGAAGGCAAGGAACCGGCCAAATTCGGTATTGGCCTGAAAGAGCTTTGGCAGATTGATCCGGCGAAGCACAAGCTGGGGCTGGTGCAGCATTCATTCGGTTGGCCGCTTGATCTGAAGACAGGTGGCGGCTCGTTCCTCTATCACCTTGAGGACAATACAGTTGCGGTCGGCTTCGTCATGCACCTCAACTATAAGAACCCCTATCTGTCGCCATTCGAGGAATTCCAGCGTTTCAAGACGCATCCGGCCATTCGCGGCACGTTCGAAGGGGGCAAACGGATTGGCTATGGTGCGCGCGCAATTACCGAAGGCGGCTGGCAGTCGGTGCCAAAACTGTCATTCCCCGGTGGCGTGCTGATTGGTTGCTCTGCCGGTTTCGTCAACGTTCCGCGCATCAAGGGTTCGCACAATGCCATGCTCTCGGGCATGCTGGCTGCCGAACATGCCGCGGAAGCACTGGCCGCTGGCCGCACCAATGACGAGCTTATTTCCTACGAGAATGCCTGGCGTTCAAGCGAGATCGGCAAGGATCTGAAGCGCGTGCGCAACGTCAAGCCGATGTGGTCCAAGCTTGGCACCGTCGGCGGCGTGGTGCTTGGCGGCCTCGACATGTGGCTGAACACGATTTTCGGTGGCTGGTCGCCTTTTGGAACGTGGAAACACGGCAAATCTGACGCGGCAGCACTGGAACCGGCAGCCAAGCACAAGCCGATTGCCTATCCGAAACCTGATGGCGTACTGACCTTTGACCGGCTTTCTTCCGTGTTCCTGTCCAACACGAACCACGAGGAGAACGAACCTGTTCACCTGATCGTCAAGGACGCAGCACTGCAAAAGTCATCCGAGCATGATGTCTATGCGGGGCCATCCACGCGCTATTGCCCGGCAGGTGTGTACGAGTGGGTTGAAGAAAGCACCGGTCCGAAATTCGTGATCAATGCGCAGAACTGTGTTCACTGCAAAACCTGCGATATCAAGGACCCGAACCAGAATATCAACTGGGTGCCACCGCAGGGCGGCGAAGGGCCTGTCTATACCAGCATGTGACCGGGCGTTCAGTTCCCGCGTGAAATCAAAACCGCTTGCATCCATTGCAGGCGGTTTTTTCATGGGAGCGGCAAAGCGTAGGTCTGTTTGACCGTCTGGCTTGGCACATCTGTCTTCACGTTCTGAATACCGTTTTTGCGGGTGAGATGCGCAGACTGAAAGCGCCTGTAGTCATCCAGATCGGCCACGACAACGCGCAGCAGCGCATCGCTTTCACCAAGCATAATGTAACACTCCACCACTTGCGGCAGCTGCTTCATTGCTTCGATAAAGTGGTCGATTGTTTCCGCATCCTGTGCGGTCAGCCACACCCGCGCGAACATCGACAGGCCGAGGTTCACMTTTACCGCATTCAGAACAGCGACATAGCGGTCGATCACACCAGCCTCTTCAAGCAGCTTCACCCGCCGCAGACAGGGGGAAGGCGACAAGCCCACCTCTTTGGCAAGCTCAGTGTTTTGTATCCGGCCATCCCGTTGCAATGCGCGGAGAATGCGTCTGTCTATGTCATCAAGCAGCATTGGCATCCTGCATCAAAATATCTATGTTTTTACGCTTATAGTGCTAATATTATAGAATTATATGGCATCTTAGCAATCTAATTGCTGGCCGTCTGGTCTATGATCTCAGTCATGGAAACCGCCACACTCATTTTCTTTGCAGCCACTGTCCTGCCGCTGATCTGTACACCGGGACCCGATATGCTTTTCGTCGCATCACAATCGCTATCTGGGGGAGCAACCGCTGGCTTAAGGGCAACAGCGGGCATTTGCCTCGGCTATGTCGTGCACTCGGTTCTGGTGGCGCTGGGCGTCGCGGCTGTTATTGCAGCTTCGCCTGTGCTTTTCGAAGCATTGCGATGGCTGGGCGTGGCCTATCTCGTCTATCTGGCGGTCCAACTGATCCGGTCTGCGACGACAATCGGAAAGCTCACCCTGTCGCCGAACCCGGGCCGTGCCATCCTGCAACGTGGCTTTCTCACGGCTGTTCTTAATCCCAAGGGCATGATGATTTACTTCGCCATCCTGCCCCAGTTCATGAGCCATACGGGCAGCGTTGCTTTGCAGGCAGGCGTGCTGTCCGCAATCTTCGTTGTACTGTGCGGGATCGTCTATGTAGTCCTGAGCATGGTCATTGGTGCAGCCGGTCGGCGGGGCAATTTTAGTGATGGCAGCCGTAAGATGGTCGAAGGCGGTGCCGGTGGTCTGTTGATCATTGCCGCCGGTTTTATGGCACTGAAGTGATGGGTTGATCCGTCAGCATAACGGTCTGCAGATCATGGCCGTCCTCGTCAGCGCCATCGACGGTAAACCGCAGAAGCAGTGGCAAATGATCTGATCCAACGGGCCGAAGCGTGTCGACACGCATGCCCGATATGCGATCCGAGACAAGAATGTGATCGAGCGGCATGCCGATCCAGCGCGCCGCCTTTGCCAAAGTACCATTGACGAGCCAGCTTGGACGCAAGCCATCCACCGAGCGGGTCTTGCTCGCTTCCGTAATCTGGCGAACGGTCTGGCTCCATGGCACAGCATTGAAATCCCCGGCAACAATCATCGGCCCTTGCAACCGCTCGAAGTAGGGTCGCAACTCCTCGACATTCTCGGCCTGCGTGAATGGCCACGGCCACTCAAGATGCAATGCTGCGATCAATGCACTGCGCCCACCGAAATCGATACGCGCCATGCCTGCGAGGGCGTTGCCAATGCATTGCGGCGTGGTGCCAAGAGCGAAGGGGCGGCGCGAGAGGATGGCAACGCCGCCAATGCGCTTCGTGCTGGGGCAATAGATATTATAGGGATAACGCGCTTCAATTGCTGCAAACTTCGGTCGCCAGCTGTCCGAGACTTCCTGCAACGTAATCAC
Organism: Phyllobacterium sp. TAF24; assembly: GCF_052113785.1. NCBI lineage: Bacteria > Pseudomonadati > Pseudomonadota > Alphaproteobacteria > Hyphomicrobiales > Phyllobacteriaceae > Phyllobacterium > Phyllobacterium sp. TAF24. The sequence continues at coordinate 42,862 of NZ_JBFRDN010000010.1, forward strand.
GTCAGGGGCCTGTTGCGCGATCAATCGGATCACGTCAGTCTGTTCGACATTGTCAAAGCGAAGATTCAGCTGCAACAGCTTGTACTCAGGCCGACCAGATGGTTCCGCCACACGGGATGTTCCGGCAGAAGCCGGTGACGGGGTAGGCGCAAGGACAGTCGACAGGGCCATCACCGCAAGCACAATCGCCATCAGGCCTTCGCGCCACAAGCCCATGAATAGCGCCGGTAAGGCCGTAATGATCATCAGCCCGGCAAGATGCATGCGAAAATGCGCAAAAGCATCGAAAGCGGGATGAACGGAACCGAAGAAACCGAGAACCAAAGGCACCGATAGCAGAACCGGCACCAGCACGGCCGCAAGCTTCATCCAGGACGATTTTGTCGTTGTTACCATGGTCACGCATTAAACGTTCAATTGCGACGCAATCAAGATGGATGAGAAAACAACCCTCAACTGCAGGGCGCGTTGAATATTCAACCCTGCATTCGTTGTCGTTCGCCTGAAATTTGCCAAGACTGGGTCATCTCGCATTTGAGAGCGAAGCAGCACGCACCGAGCCAGCCGGTGTATCGGGGAGATGGGCCTCCCTGACCATGGCAATGGCCTTGCTCTCAAACCTGGAGGTGAAATGATGTGGCGTAAACCACTGAGCATCACCCTCGAAGTAAAAAGAACCCGGACCGGCTGGCAGCTGATGATCCGGGTTCGATTTGCTCTCTGAGGAAACGGGGGCGGGCGTAAGCTCGCCTCCACTCCAAGGACAATATAGCAATTTCTGCCGGTATTTCCAAACAACAATTGGTTGAATTGCAGGGCTAAACGGGAAAAAAGCCCCGTCTTTGCTACTGGAAGGCCATTTCGAAGAAGCTGCGCAACTTGCGCGAGTGGAGTTTTTCCGGTGGCATTTCCGCCAGCTTCTCCAGTGCGCGAATGCCGATCTGCAAATGCTGGGCGACCTGACGCTTGTAGAACTCCGTTGCCATACCCGGCAATTTCAATTCGCCGTGGAGGGGCTTGTCGGAAACGCACAGCAGCGTTCCATAGGGCACCCGGAAGCGGAAGCCGTTGGCGGCGATGGTTGCCGACTCCATGTCGAGTGCTATGGCGCGCGATTGCGACAGGCGCTTTACCGGCCCGCGCTGGTCGCGCAGTTCCCAGTTGCGATTGTCGATTGTGGCGACTGTTCCCGTGCGCATGATGCGTTTCAGATCATAGCCCTCAAGACCGGTAATTTCCGCAACGGCCTGTTCCAGCGCCACCTGTACTTCGGCAAGTGCCGGGATCGGCACCCAGACGGGCAGGTCGTCGTCCAGAACGTGATCCTCACGCACATAGGCGTGGGCAAGCACATAGTCGCCGAGCGCCTGCGTGTTGCGAAGTCCAGCGCAATGGCCAAGCATCAGCCATGCATGTGGACGCAGCACGGCAATATGGTCGGTGATGGTCTTGGCATTGGAAGGGCCGACGCCGATATTGACCATCGTGATGCCGGCATTGTCTTTCTTGGCCAGATGATAGGCAGGCATTTGCGGCAGCCGCCCGATTGGTACACCTGATGTCGGTGCATCATGTCCGGCTTCGGTGATCAGATTGCCGGGCTCGATGAACCGCTCGTAACCGCCACCGCCGTCGGCCATCAACTGCCGGGCAAGGGTACAGAACTCGTCAATATAGAACTGGTAGTTGGTGAAAAGGACATAGTTCTGGAAATGCATCGGACGTGTCGCCGTATAATGCGACAGGCGATGCAGGGAATAGTCAACGCGCTGTGCCGTGAAGGGCGACAGCGGCATGATGCCATCAATATCGTCGCTCTCATATTCGCCATTGACGATCCTGTCGTCAGTGGCATTCAAATCCGGCACATCGAAGAGATCGCGCAGTGGGCGCTGAAACGCATCAGCGACGGAGGATTCCACATAGGTGCCTTCAAGGAAGGCGAAGTGGATAGGAATCGGCGTTGTCGATTCCTGTACCGTGACCGGGCCGCCATGATTGCGGATCAGCAGTCTGATCTGTTCTTCGAGGTAGTTTTCGAAAAGATCGGGCCGGGTGATGTTTGCCGAATATTGTCCGGGTGCCGAGACGTGGCCAAAGGCGAGGCGGGAGTCGATCTGCGCATAGCTTGATGTGGAAAGGCGCACTTCCGGGTAGAAGGCGCGAAAATGCGTATTATTTTCCACTTCACCCTTGGCGACCTTGTCAAAGCCATCCCGCAGAAACTGCGTATTTCGCTCGTAAAGGACGATCAACGCCTGCACGGCGGCTTTCGCGTCGGTGAATTCTTCGGGTTCAACATGGGGTGGCATGCTGATGGCGACGGGTTTTTTTGTTCCGATTCGATTGTTCATACTCCCTAATATAGTCAAATCGGATGTCAGTTGGGAGATGGCAAAAAGCGTGAAATTTCAATTCAGTGTCAGCATAGCGCCGAAGGCGGTTGGAAATCGGATTCCAGCTATTGCGATCAATCGTCAGGAACCTATGTTTGACAGCATGGATTCATTCTCAGGGAGACCGATATGACGACCCAGACGAAGCCGATTGAACTCTATTATTGGCCGACGCCGAATGGCTGGAAAATTTCCATCATGCTGGAGGAGCTTGGTGTTCCCTATGACCTCAAGCTGGTCAATATCGGCAGAGGCGAGCAATTCGAACCGTCCTTCCTCAAGATTGCCCCGAACAACCGCATGCCCGCGATTATCGATCCGGAAGGCCCCGGTGGTGAGCCGATTTCGGTTTTCGAGTCCGGTGCTATCCTGCAATATCTTGGCCGGAAGTTCGGCAAATTCTATTCGCAGGACGAGCGCAAGCGCGTTGCTGTCGAGGAATGGCTGTTCTGGCAGGTGGGCGGTCTCGGGCCAATGGCGGGGCAGGCGCACCATTTCCGCCAATATGCGCCGGAAAAAATCGAGTATGGCATCAATCGCTATACCAATGAGGTGAACCGGCTCTATGGTGTGATGAACCGGCGTCTGGAAGGCCGCGACTATCTTGCTGATGAATATTCCATTGCTGATATGGCATCGTTCGGCTGGGTTATCTCCCACGCAAATCAGGGCCAGGATCTCAATGATTTTCCCAATCTGAAACGCTGGTTTGAAACAGTGGGAGCACGCCCCGCCGTTCAGCGTGGCCGGGAGCTTGGCAAGGAAGCGCGCCGTAATCTGGCAGAGGATAAGGAAGCCCAGAAGATATTGTTTGGCCAAAGGGCACTTTAGCAAGCGTTCTGTTTGAGATTGAGTGCGTGGGTTCGTGGGTTCGTGGTTCGACAGGCTCACCATGAGGGAGAGGGGTGATGAAGGGGAGTCACGTTCTGCAAGCTTATGATTTGCAAACTATGCGATCTACGACATTTGTGATCTGCAATATTTGTGATCCACAATCTCTGCGATTATCGTTGCATCCACACTCTCCCTCATGGTGAGCCTGTCGAACCACGAACCCACGAACCATCAGCGCTCACCCCCTCTGTCCTGTCGGACATCTCCCCCACAAGGGGGGAGATCAGCCTTCACTACTGCCTTTGCACAATCTGCAACGGTTCCTGTTGTGGGAAAGCGTTCATGCCAATGTGATCTCCCCCCTTGTGGGGGAGATGCCCGACAGGGCAGAGGGGGGTGAGCGCTGATGGTTCGTGGTTCGACAAGCTCACCATGAGGGAGAGTGAGGATGCAACGCTAATCGCCAACACTGTAGAACTTCAGTCCCTGCAGACCACCATTCTCCCTCATGGTGAGCCCGTCGAACCACGCGCTATGTTCGTGCAACGCACCACGTACCACGGCATGCAGCTGTCTCCATTCCTACAAATGCCGGATTTCCGTCGGGACCTGTCCCCAGTTATCATGCAGACCATCCTGATATTGCAAAGGGGCTGTAGCCAGTTCTTCCGGTGAGAGATCATCAAGAACCGAGAGATTAAGGCCGTAGAAGACGCCGCCCATTATCTCCAGGTCTCCTCGGCCAAAAAGCTTCACACCGCAGGTCTTGCAGAAGAAATGCGTGATGTTTTTGCCGCCGAACTGGTATTCGGTCAGATTGTCGGCGCCTGCGATCATCCGCAGGGCATCGCCGCCAATAAAGGCTTTCCAATAGCGGGTCTTGGCGCATAAAGAGCAATTGCACTTGCTCGTACCAGCATCCAGATCAACATCACATTCGAAACGCACAGTCTTGCAGTGGCAACTGCCGTGATAGGTCCTTTTCATCGAATCTCTCTTTTATTGGCGATCAATGACAGCGATAATCAGTCGATAAACCTTCGGTCTACCATAGCCGCATCAGTGGGCGTGGCCCAGCGGCTCGACATAGGCTTCCAGACGCTCCATGCATTCGGTCCAGCCATTTTGATGGGAGTCGCGGTCTTCAACTGAATCGAACGGCGCCTGATGGAAAACGAGCTTGGTTTGCTCGCCTTGAGCATTCAAAGTGACGCTCACCAATGTTTGCGGCCCGCGCATGCCATCGGCGTCCTCCCAGGCGAAAGTGAAAACGATCCGCTCCGGCTCGACAATCTCATTGTAATGACCGACCATCCAGGCGTCTTCGCCATCGGGCGAGCGAATTGATGAGCGGTAAGCGCCGCCCTCCCGGAAATCCATCTCGCAACTGGGGCAGGTGAAATCCTTCGGCCCCCACCACCGAACGATATGTTCCGGCTGCGACCATACCTTGAACACAAGCCCTACGGGCGCATCGACAATCCGCTCGATTGTCAGTTCGCGGTCCTTATCCTTGGCTGCCAGCGCTGCGACCATGTTTCTCTTCCTCCACCTTCAGAACGCACAGTATATAATAATTAGGTTAAATAACCTGTTGGTTTAATACACTGTCATTTTATGAACGTCAACATTCCACGCATATCCATTTTGCGTCACAAATTTTCCTTGGAAAGCGCCATATCGGGCATCAGTTTCCGCGCAGCAGGGAATGCCTTGCGATTCATTATGTCGGAGATGGAGATGAGGGATGTCAGGTCATATTACGCGCCGCGCTGCGCTTGTTGGGTCCATGCTGGTTGTTCCGGCGCTGTCACTGTCGTTGAGATCAGCGGGGGCAGACACGGCAACTGGTCCATCTCTCGAAGCCGCGTTCAAAGATCTGGAGAAAGCAACCGGTGCGCGCCTTGGGGTCTCGGCGCACGATACAGGCAGCGGTAAGCGCATCGACTATCGCGAGAAAGAACTGTTTGCCATGTGCAGCACGTTCAAGTTTTTCGCAGCAGCGGCCATTCTCGCGCGCGTTGACCAGAAGAAGGAACAGCTCGACCGGATTGTCACCTATAAAAAGTCCGATCTCGTTGACTATTCGCCGGTCACTGAAAAACACGTGGGTGAGGGGATGTCGCTTGCAGCCATTTGTGAGGCGGCGATCACCTATAGCGACAATTCCGCTGGCAATCTGATGCTCGATGCGCTGGGTGGATCAAAAGGGCTGACCGAATATGCGCGGTCCCTCGGTGACACGATCACCAGATTGGACCGGCGCGAGACCGAACTCAACGAAGCCACACCGGGTGATCCACGCGATACGACCACTCCGGCTGCCATGCGTGAGAATCTGGAAAAGACTGTACTAGGCACCGCTCTATCGGAACAGTCGCGCAAACAGCTCGCCGATTGGCTGATCGGCAACAAGGTCGGTGACAAGCGTTTGCGGGCAGGGCTGCCAAAGGACTGGAAGGTCGGCGACAAAACAGGGACAAGCGATAGCGGCATGGCCAATGATGTGGCGGTGATCTGGCCGCCGGATCGCAAGCCAATCGTGCTGACCGTCTATCTCTATGATCCGAAGGGAACGGCTGACAGCCGCAATGCCATCCATCAGAAAGTGGCAAGCCTCGTCGCTGAACACATCTGATTGAGGCAAACAAAAACCCGCGAGACTCGAATGACCTCGCGGGTTTTATATGCAGTCGGAAAACTATTGGCGCGTCATGCTTTCGCTCTTGCAGATCAGGCCACCCAGAACGCAGCCGGACAAGGACAGCGTGTTGCCACTGACGCTGGCCTTGCCTGTATAGGTCTTGCCTTCGTCAAGCTTGTTGACCTGTCCCTTGTAGGACCCGCCTTTGCCGGACATCTCGCCGATTGACTTGCCCTTGTACTCACCAGTCAGAACCGTGCCGCAATACTTATCCGCACCGCAGGATGCGTACTGGATGAGCGTGCCCGTCGACCGTTTCCATGTACCAACGATTGGTTCCTCGGCAAGGGCTGGTCCTGCCATGAGTACGACGCCGGCGCATGCCAACAAAAATTTGCGATTCATATTTTCCTCCCGATAAGGGTTGTGCGGCAAATGGGGTCTCTCCTCGTCCATTTGCATGTCCCTTACGTAAACGTAATTCAAAAGAATTCCGAAAGAAAGCCTCAAACACTGGCAAATGGAGGGTTTTTTGCTCCAGGGCGTGCAGGGATGGGAAAGGTTCGATTGGCTGATCTTCAACAGCTTGCGGAGAAAGAAGCTGTTCTTTGGTTAGCAAAGACTTGAAATCGAAGAATTGCATTTTAAGCAAATTTGACCCAAATGCCCGCAATTGCTGGGGCAATATATTTAATGAATTCCGAAGTTTACGAGTTGTTTTAGTTTTGTTTGGGTCCAGTTAATCATGCCTTTTAACAGCAATTTGAGAGCTGTGTGGCATTCTCAAAAGCATCGAAAGAGCACGCCAAAACAAACAAATCAGGCGGTTCTCAGAAGTCTAACAGGGCTTATCGGTTTAAAAAGGGACACGGTAAAATGGCACGCTTTGATCTTCAGAATATCGATGCCGGACACGTCGGCGGAACAGCGGAAACGGACATTCTCTTTGAGATGGGCATCATGTACGCCACCGGCCGCGACTGCGAAGTTGATCACGTTGCTGCGCATAAATGGTTCAACATTGCTGCAATCAAGGGCAGCGAACGCGCCGCAGAATTGCGGGCCGAACTGGTGAAGACCATGACCAAGGTGGATCTGGCTACGGCAATGCGCGAAGCCCGCGAATGGATGACCTCGCACTAAAACGCAGACTGATAAGCGCCCCCGGCCGAAGCACTCCCAATATTCCCGCGCCGCTCATCCGTAAATTCGGGGGTACCTGTAAACGGTCCCCGGCGATATTCTGCGACCCGTGACAAAACCGCAAGATCGGTCGAGCGCGTCATGCCTCTATGCGCTTAGTTGGTGCTGCCACGGAGAACAGAACGATGAAGGCGGCGCTTCAAAATTATCATGCCCGGCTGCAGCAGGTCTTGGGCTATATAGACCGGCATCTGGATGATAATCTGGATCTGGACGCGCTGGGCAGTGTCGCGGCCTACTCGAAATATCATTTCCACCGGCAGTTCACGGCGACTTTCGGGTTGTCCGTGCATCGTTATATCCAGCTTGCCCGTATGAAACGCGCTTCATACCGGCTTGCCTACAGGGATGCCCAAAGTGTCACTGATATAGCGATGGATGCTGGTTACGATGCCCCGGATGCCTTCGCCCGTGCCTTTCGGCAACGGTTCGGGCAGTCGCCTTCGTCGTTCCGTAAGTCTCCCGACTGGGAGCTGTGGTTTGCGGCCTTCGGGCCCCTCGACAAAGCAAGGAGCAAACGCATGCAGAAGACTTTTACCAATGACGACGTGATAATTCGCGATGTGCTTGCCACACCCGTGGCGATCATGGAGCACCGGGGCGACCCGGCAGCGCTGGGCGCCACCATTCAGCGGTTCATCGCGTGGCGCAGGGCCGCTGGCCTGCACCCCAAGACAAGCCCGACCTTCAATGTCTGGCGTTCCGAGCGGCGCCCCGCGTCGCCTGCCGATTATAGCATGGACCTTTGTGTCGCGACCAATCAGCCCATCGAAGTGAATGGCGAACAGATCAAAGCCGGTGAGATTCCTGGCGGACGCTGTGCGGTGCTATCAGTCGTTGGCAATACCGATAATCTGGAGCCCGCCGCGCTCTACCTCTATCGCGACTGGCTTCCGGCGAGCGGCGAGGAAGCGCGCGACTTCCCGATTTATTGCCAGCGACTGAGCTTCTTCCCGGAGGTAGCGGAGCATGAGGCGGTCGCGGAACTGTTCCTGCCGCTGAAGTAGCGACAGTCCAAATGCCTGAGGCAGGGACGGCGCTAAAGAACCGCCGTCCCCATGGGCTGGAAAGCATCGCGGATAACTTTCGCCATCCCTTCGATCGCCGGACTTGTCATCCGGGGATTGCGCCTTAGCACCACATTCGATGAATCGATCACCGGAAAGCCTTCCGTCTCGGTCAGTTCGCGGCAGCCCGGTGGAATATTGCTGCGCGCCAGCGGCGCAATCGCAAGGCCCGAAACCGCGGCTATTTTCAAACCGCCGCCCGTATCGCAGCTATAGGCCACGCGATAATTGATCTTGTTTCTGTCCAGCGACCCAATGGCGAATTTCTGGCACCAGTCAGATCGTTGATAAATGGCAATGGGAACAGGCGTAATTTCATGCACGCAATGCACTTCCGACGTGACCCAGACAGTTGGATCGACAAACAGCACTTCGCCTATTGTTGGCGGCTCCCAGTTGAAAATCACAGCCAGATCCAACTCATCCGCCTCAAGGGCGGCCATCTGTTTTGCCGAATAGTCGCATTTGACCGTCACCTGTACCTGCGGGTGCTGGCTGGCAAAGGCCGCAAGCGCGCGAGGCAGTACCGTATAGCCATATTCTTCAGGAAGGCCGATCCGCACCGGTCCACCAAGCGGTTTGGCTCTGATTGACGCCATGGTCTCATCCAGCAGACCGACAATGCGGTTGGCATTGACGAGCAATGTCTGGCCCTGAGGTGTCAGAGTGACGCCGCGTGAACCGCGCTCGAAAACACTTTCGCCCAGCACTTCCTCAAGTCGTTTGATCTGGATACTCACCGCCGATTGCGTCCGCCCGATTTTCTCCGCGGCGCGTGTAACATTGCCTGTGGTGGCCACCGCCAGAAATGTGCGGAGCAGATCACTGTCGAGAGGAGGATTTATGGCTACACCCGTGATCAAAATTTCGAATGACAGGCATAATTTCTATTCGTTTGATATATGTCAACGATTGGATCAAGCATTGTGCCTATTCGTCATGCTGGAAATGCACAATGTCCGTTTTCCCTTTATTTTCAAATCTTTGGAAAGTCTGGAAAGCCGCAGACCGGGACGTTCGCCAATTGCAGACTTTACAGCGCAAACCGGGCGAACACCTGCTGCAGGATGCAGGGGTGACGCGTCAGACCGTGGCAGACATCCTGCGCTGCTACCGTTCGAAGCAAATATTGGCATTTCTGGCACGCTTTTGGACCCGATGATTGGTCTGTAAAGCTATGCGTTTTACGCATCACTTTCTTCGACATCTCCACATTATTGACGCAATCAGGACGAGATTGTCGTACTAATTGCAACCTCTCCGCTAGTTTGGCCAGTGGCGAAGGCGAGTGAGCATGTCGGACGAATGGTAAGTCAGTATGCAGGAATTATTGAATCCAAGTCAGGAGGGAGCTTCCAAAAGCGCTATACGGACGAATTGATACTTTCATTGTTCGTAGTAAATATGATTCATATTTGAATTAATTTAAATAACTTAAAGTTTAAATATGAGTGGCGCTTTTTGTATGAAGATTTCGCATAATGTACTATTCGGTTTTTGAGGCGATGTGACCTTGCTATTCGAAGTATAGCAATTTTTCATGATAAAATTTATCATGAAAAATGTGATCATTGTTTTGAGGTAATATGGTTTTATGTGCAATATTTCACAACTCTGTGGGGTTGCGAAGGCTGAAATATCAGTTAAGTAAACGGTTTGTGGAATTTTCTGATTCTTGAAAATTACGGGGAAGTTATGCAGGACGAGCTTGGAGAGTTATTATCAAAGTTGAGCGATGCTCAAAAAGAGTTGATAGTCTTGACTGCAAAGACCAATGCATTTCCTGACAATAATACATTGAGGAAAATAGCAACTTTGGCTCTGAATATCTCCGCCGTTGAGGGGCTTATTGCCGATACACAAAGCCGTGCCAAGCGTGCAAAAATGACCAAGGCCAATGACTGAGACGGCCTGAACTCCAACTGCTTGACGCGTTGGAGTTCAAACACCCATTCAATAATCAGCCTCCAGGAAAATCAGACTCCCGCCGGTCCGGTACGGGTTGCTTCGAACAGGAACCAATGGCGGCGTTCCGATTCATCGATGTAATTCTCGATGATGCTCGTGGTGGCGCTATCGTGATATTCGTCGCAAAGTTCATGCACCTGCCGGAGATAGCCAATAAAGGTTCTTGTGTCGTCGCGCAGTTCCGCCAGCATATCTTCTGGCGTGACGAAATTCGCGTCATTATCAAGCAGGCGTTGCTGCGCGGAGATTTGCCCGATGGAGCGCAGCGTCGTGCCGCCGATCTTGCGGACCCGTTCCGCCAGAACGTCGGTCATATCGAAGATTTGCGCGGCTTGCTCGTCCAGCATCAGGTGATAATCGCGAAAATGCGGTCCGCTCATGTGCCAATGGAAATTCTTTGTTTTCATATAGAGCGCAAAGGTATCGGCAAGCAGCGCATTGACAGCCGCTGCGATATCGCGTGTTGCCTCTGTGCCCAGATCGCTGGGCGTTGCTGTGGGGGCTCGCTTGATCGTCTGCAGTGATTTGTTAGCCATGGTCGATCTCCTCTACGATAAACGGGATACGCTTCCGTCTTGGGCACGCGAACGGTGCTGGTCACGACATATGACTAGCATGGCTATTTGTCATTTCTGCTTCACTTATTGGTCAACTCGGCAGTTTCAAGTTCTTCAAAGCGAACCAGAGCCGTCTTTTCCTTCACCTGCGCCCCTTCTTTGACGATTTCAGCGATTTTACCGTCATGCGGTGCGGTGATGGTATGCTCCATCTTCATGGCTTCCAGAACCAGAAGTATCTGGCCTTTCTTCACCAGATCGCCCGCCGCTGCACGAACGGATTTTACCAGACCAGGCATTGGCGCGATCAATCGGTCGCCCGCGCCGCCTGCTTCATCGGCCCGCTGGAGTGGATCGATGAGCGCGAACGTTGCCACCACACCCCGCGCAATCACGGCAACCCCTTGCGGTATCGCTGCTGTCTTGGCTGTCAGGTTGATACCCTTGCCCGTGATGTGCCAGCTTTCGCCACTGCGCCGGACGCGCAGTTCAACGGCAGTATCTGGTGTCGCAACTTCAAAGCGATCATCGCTGAGAACCGCAACGCCATAGCGGGTTGTCTGACCGGGTGCATCAGATGTGCCGGGTTCACCCAGCGTCACCGGATAGTGGGAGCGCGCGTGGTGGCTATAACCGCGCAGCGCCGTCCAAGGGTCATCAGATGCAATCTTTGTCAGAAGCCCACTGGCATGCAGGACAGCCAGTTCTTTGGCTCCTGCCGGCATTGCCACGGGAACAACGAGGCTATGAAGATCGCGGTCGATAAGACCCGTATCCACGTCGCCAGCCGCAAAGCCTTCGTGCCGCACCAGTGCTGCCAGAAATGCCGCATTGGTGACTGTACCCGCAATCTCCGTCTGCAACAGTGCATCTTCCATGGCGCGCAGCGCTGCCGGACGATCCTTCGCGTGTACGACAATCTTGGCGATCATCGGATCGTAATAGGGCGAGATCGTATCGTCAGGGCGCACACCGGTTTCGATGCGCACAATGCCTTCCGCAACAGTTGCTGGAAAAGTCAGGTGATGCAGGGTGCCGATGGCAGGCAAAAAGCCCTTGGCCGGGTCTTCCGCATAAAGCCGCGCTTCCACCGCATGGCCGTTGAGCGGGATCTGCTTCTGCGTCAGCGGCAAGGGTTCACCCGCCGCAACCCGCAATTGCCATTCGACCAGATCAAGCCCGGTGATCATTTCCGTTACAGGATGTTCCACCTGCAAGCGTGTATTCATTTCCATGAACCAGAAGCCATCAGCCCGCAGCCCTTGGCTGGCATCAACGATAAACTCGATCGTACCAGCACCGGAATAGTTGATAGCCTTGGCCGCTTTCACCGCAGCCGCAGTCATCGCCGCACGCATTTCCACGGTAATATCAGGGGCAGGGGCTTCTTCGATCACCTTCTGGTGGCGGCGCTGCAACGAGCAGTCACGCTCATAGAGATGAACAGCATTGCCGTGATTGTCGCCAAACACCTGCACTTCGATATGGCGTGGCTTGGAGACGTATTTTTCAACAAGCACACGGTCATCACCAAAGGCGCTCTTGGCTTCGCGCCGCGCACTGCCCAGCGCTTCGGCAAAATCCTCGGGGTTGTCGACCTTGCGCATCCCCTTGCCGCCGCCACCGGCGCGGGCCTTGATCAATACGGGATAGCCGATCTCGCGCGCCTTGGAAGCCAGAACAACCAGTTCCTGCGCTTCGCCATGATAGCCGGGAACAACAGGCACCCCGGCCTTTTCCATCAGTCGTTTGGCTGCATCCTTCAGACCCATGGCCCGAATCGAGTCCGCCGAGGGACCGATAAAGACGAGCCCGGCCTTGACCACCGCATCGACAAATCCCGGGTTTTCCGACAGGAACCCATAGCCCGGATGAATGGCTTCCGCGCCCGTGTCGATGGCTGCCTGAATGATACGGTCGGCGCGCAAATAGCTTTCCGATACGGAGGAGCCGCCAATATGGACAGCCTCGTCCGCCATGGCCACATGCAGCGCATTGGCATCGGCATCGGAATAGACGGCAACCGTGCCAACGCCCATCTTCTGCGCGGTACGGATGACCCGGCAGGCAATTTCACCACGATTGGCGATGAGGATTCTGGAGAACATTCTTGTCATGATTTTTCTCCTTACATCCTGAAGACACCGAATTTGGTGTCCTCCACAGGTGCATTCAGGGCTGCGGAAAGCGAAAGGGCGAGCACTTCGCGGGTTTTCGCCGGGTCGATGATCCCATCATCCCAGAGACGGGCTGACGAATAGAGCGGGTGGCCTTCGCGTTCGTATTTTTCAAGGATCGGCGCGCGGAAGGCTGCTTCCTCTTCAGCAGCCCAGTCGCCGCCTTTGCGTTCGATACCATCGCGCTTGACCAGTGCCAGCACCGTTGCCGCCTGTTCACCGCCCATGACGGAAATGCGGGCGTTGGGCCACATCCACAGGAAGCGCGGCGAGAAGGCGCGCCCGCACATGCCGTAATTGCCAGCACCGAAGGAGCCGCCAAGGATCATCGTCACCTTTGGCACGCGCGCGGTGGCGACCGCTGTGACAAGCTTGGCACCGTCCTTGGCGATACCGCCCGCCTCATAGGAGCGTCCAACCATGAAGCCGGTGATGTTCTGCAAAAACACAAGCGGAATGCCGCGCTGGGTACACAGCTCAATGAAATGCGTACCCTTCAAGGCGCTCTCGGAAAACAGCACGCCATTATTCGCGATGATACCAACTGGCATACCGTAGAGATGGGCAAAACCGGTGATCAGGCTGGTGCCGTAATTCTGTTTGAACTCGTCAAATTCGGAACCATCCACCACACGGGCAATCACCTCGCGCACATCATAGGGCTGGCGCAGATCGGTGGGCACAATGCCATAGAGTTCATGTGGATCGTAAAGAGGTGGAATCGACTTGCGAAGGTCGAGGCCTATCTCCTTCTTTCGATTCAGGTTTCCAACGATGCGCCGCGCAATCGCCAGCGCATGGGCATCATCCATGGCATAGTGATCAGCCACGCCGGATTCGCGCGTGTGGACCTCAGCGCCACCAAGATCTTCTGCGGACACATCCTCGCCCGTTGCCGCCTTTACCAGCGGCGGCCCGGCAAGAAAGATCGTTGCCTGACCCTTCACCATGATCGTTTCTTCCGACATGGCAGGCACATAGGCACCACCAGCCGTGCAGGAACCCATGACCACGGCAATCTGCGGAATACCTGCCGCGGACATATTTGCCTGATTGTAGAAGATACGGCCGAAATGCTCGCGATCCGGAAAAACCTCGTCCTGATTTGGCAGGTTCGCCCCGCCGGAATCGACAAGATAAATGCAAGGGAGATTGTTCTGCATTGCGATTTCCTGCGCGCGCAGATGCTTCTTCACCGTCAAAGGATAATAGGTGCCGCCTTTGACCGTGGCGTCATTGACGACGATCATGACTTCCTTGCCGGAAACGCGCCCGATCCCTGCGATCAGTCCGGCGGAAGCAATATTGTCACCATACATGTCCCATGCCGCAAACTGGCCGATTTCCAGAAAGGGCGAGCCGGGATCAAGCAACTGCGCCAGCCGGTCGCGCGGCAGAAGCTTGTTGCGCGACGTATGGCGCTTGCGTGCCTCATCCGTGCCACCCCGGGTCACCAGATCAGCCTTTGCCTTGATATCATCGACAAGCGCACGCATGCGTTGCGCATTGGCGGCAAAGGTCTCCGATGTGGTGGTGATCTGGGACTGAAGTATGGTCATAGGATTCTCGCCATCTTTCTATGCATCTTTTTGGTTCGGCGTTTGCGCTGCCATTGGCCGGGATAATGCCAGCCTTCACGCGCTCTCGCCGAACATTTCGCGGCCAATCAGCATACGGCGGATTTCGCTGGTGCCCGCGCCAATCTCATAAAGCTTGGCATCGCGCAGCAGACGGCCCGTCGGGTAGTCATTGATGTAGCCATTGCCGCCGAGCGCCTGAATGGCCTCCAGCGCACACCATGTGGCTTTTTCCGCCGCATAGAGAATGCAGCCCGCAGCATCTTTGCGTGTTGTCTCGCCGCGGTCGCAGGCAGCCGCCACCGCATAGACATAAGCGCGCGAGGCGTTCATCGTCGTATACATATCGGCAAGCTTGCCCTGCATCAGCTGGAATTCGCCAATCGGCTGGCCGAACTGCTTGCGTTCATGCACGTAAGGCACCACCACGTCGAGACAGGCAGCCATGATGCCGATTGGTCCACCGGCAAGCACCACGCGCTCATAATCAAGCCCGGACATCAGAATGCGCACGCCCTGACCTTCTTCGCCAAGTACGTTCTCATACGGTATCTCGCAATCCTCAAACACCAGCTCGCAAGTGTTCGAGCCGCGCATGCCCAGCTTGTCGAGTTTTTGCGCCGTGCTGAAACCTTTGAACCCTTTTTCGACGAGAAACGCGGTCATGCCGCGCGAGCCCGCCGCAGGGTCTGTCTTGGCATAGACCACAAGCGTGCTGGCATCGGGACCGTTGGTGATCCACATCTTGTTGCCATTCAGCACATAGCGGTCGTTCTTCTTTTCGGCGCGCAGCTTCATCGACACGACATCGGAACCGGCTCCGGGTTCCGACATGGCCAGCGAACCCACATGCTCGCCCGAACAGAGCTTTGGCAGGTATTTTGCCTTCTGCTCGTCCGTACCCCAGCGGTTGATCTGATTGACGCAAAGGTTGGAGTGCGCGCCATAGGAAAGCCCGACAGAGGCGGAAGCGCGGGAAATCTCTTCCACCGCAATGGCGTGGGCGAGATAGCCAAGGCCTGAGCCGCCGAAATCCGGGTTCGCCGTCATGCCGAGCAGACCAAGTGCGCCCATTTCCTGCCAGAGATGTGCAGGGAACTGGTTGGTCCGGTCTGTTTCAGCGGCGAGCGGCGCAATTCTTTCCTGCGCAAACCGATGCACTGTCTCCCGCAGAGCTTCGAGATCTTCTGAAAGTCCAAATCTCAGACCTGACTGATACATTCCAATCTCCCATGTCCTTTGTCGCGAATTATTTGGCGCCAACAAGGCGCAATCCCATAGTGACGTATTTTTCCGCAATCTGCGTGACAGTAAGCCTGTCGTCAGGGCGAAACCAGACATTCACGCCCGTGGTCATCGCAATGATGGCCCGGGTCGTCAGTGGAATGTCATCAATATCAAATTGACCAGATTGGCTGCCCGAGTCGAGAATCAGCCTCAGTTCGTTTTCATAGATCGCGCGCAGCTCCACCAGAACGGCCAGTTTTTCGCCCTGCAGGCTGCGCAGTTCCATATTGGCGATGTGCACATCATCCCGCCGTTCCACGTGATAGCGGATGTGGAAGCGGATAAAGGCAGCAAGGCGATCGAGCGGCGTGGCGAGGCTCTGGCTTTCGTCCCGCCAGGCAGCCAGCAGCCGGTCCATATGGTCGCGCATCACGGCAAAAAGCAGTTCCTGCTTGGTGGGGTGATAACGATAGAGCGCGGCGGGCTGCACACCAACCTTTTCCGCAAGCTGGCGCATGGACATGGCCTCATAACCCATCCTCGCGATAAGCCGTCGTGCAGCGATGTGAATCGCTGCCTGCGTCTTTTCCCCGTCTGAGCCGATTGTCCTCGCCATGGTCAGTTAATAAAACGAACGTTCAATTCATTCAAGCGGTAAATTCAACTGGCAGTATGGTTTCCACAACTGGGGGACGAGCGGTGTTAAACGAAGTGATGAGACACACCCTGTAGCAATCGAAATCAAAAACAGCTAGATTCAATGTATTGCCAGTTTTCGATATGCATTTGATTAAATGATGTTTTTTACAAAATGAGAGTTGAAACTCATGGGTGGTTCAGAATTCAAAAAACGAGTACCTGCGCTGGTCGCCGCAATTGTTCTGCTGGCATGGGGCATGCCGGCGCAGGCCATTTCCATGAAAGAGTGCAGCCTAAAATATAAAGCCGCGCAGGCGGCGGGAAGTGCGTCAAGCTGGAACGATTTTCGCAAGCAGCAATGTGCGAAGGACATATCCGCTACACCCGCGCCGGAGAGCGACGCGGCTGTCAGCGAGACAAAAGCGGATGCTGCTGCGAAAGATGTCCAAGCTGCGGGTGATACGAAATCACTTGTGTTTCCATCAGCTGTTTCAAGCAAATTTTCTACGGAGAAACCGGCCAAGGCGCGCATGCACACATGTCTGGAGCAATATCACATCAACAAGGACAATAATGCGCTGGGTGGCACCAAATGGATTCAAAAGGGCGGCGGCTATTACAAGCTCTGCAATGACAAGTTGAAGGGCAAGACCTGATCTGCAAGACCTCATTGATCGGATCAGGTCTGGTGTTGGAGCGGGAGCCTGTGGGGGCCCATTGAGGGGACTTACTTCCTGAAATCGAACGCTCGAAATCCCGTTGCGGCAATGATGAGCCAGCCGAGAATAAGGAGCGTGCCGCCGACGGGTGCTGCGCCGGGGAAAAGACGGTCGCCGGTAATATCACGCGAGGCGAGGTCGCCGATGAAAAGCATAAGGCCCAGCAGCAGCACAAGGCCGCCAAAATAAGCCGCACGGTTGATCTTGGCGAGGACTGCGAGTGCGAGAAATGCTGGCGCATGGATGAACAGGATAGGCGCGATGGTGCCAAGATGCGGGCTGGCACTGTGGGCAGCGCCCGCATAGGCGGCAATACCCGCTGCGCCGATCAACCCGCCGAGAGCGGCGAATATCCGGTTGATATCGGGGCGGTAAGTGTCGTGCTGCCGGGTTGCGCGCGGAGTGTTGTCACCATCGATTGCCATATTTGTTTCCATCCTGCGTCAGTATCATCCTGACCTTATGTCGATATAGGCCCGCAGCCTATTTCAATGCGGCCAAAGTCTCGGCGAGCTTCTCTTCAAACAGGTCGAGTTCCTCGTCGAGTCCCACACTGACACGAATGCAGCGGTCAAGCATCGGCGCCATGGGCTTGCGGACGAAAATGTCGCGCTCAATAAGGCCATTGAGGATATTGGCGGCATAGGCGCCATCGCGACCGCAATCAATGGTGACAAAATTGGTGGCGGAGGGAATGGCGGCAAGGCCGTTCTGTGCGGCGATGGCTGCGATACGGTCGCGGCCCGCTATGATGCGCGCCACCACCTCACGGAGGTAATTTTGGTCTTCGAGAGCGGCGAGGGCGGCAATCTGCACCATGCGGTTCATGCCGAAATGATTGCGGATTTTATCAAATGCCGTGATCTGGCTTGCAGCGCCGATGGCATAGCCGCAGCGCATACCCGCCAAACCATAAGCTTTGGAGAATGTCCGCATCCGCAGGACATTGGGCCGCGAGATGTCGATAGCGGGCAGGGCCGAGGCCGGAGCGGTTTCGCCATAGGCCTCGTCGAGAATCAGCATGGTGGTTTCGGGCAAGGCGGCGATAAAGGCTTCGATCTCGGGAGCTTCATGCCATGTCCCCATCGGATTATCCGGGTTGGAGAAATAAACCAGCGGCGCTTTTTCCCGGCGCACCGCGTCGAGCAATGCATCGAGATCTTCATGGTCGTTCCGGTAGGGCACAGTAACAAGCCGCCCGCCAAAGCCCGCCACATGGAAATTGAAGGTCGGATAGGCGCCGAGCGATGTGACAACCGGTGTCCCCTCGCGCACATATTGGCGCACCGTCAGCCCCAGCAACGTATCAACCCCTTCGCCCACCACCACATTGCCAGGTGCTATAGCACCGGGTGCAGCAGCAAGATGCGCGGCGAGCGCTGCCTTCAGATCGAAATTCTCAGGATCGCAGTATTTCCAGACATCAGGCGCGGCATCCCGCATGGCTGAGATGACGGATGGTGCCGGTCCAAAGCCATTCTCATTGGCGCCAAGACGCGCGCGAAATGGCCGGTTGCGTTTGCGCTCCAATGTCTCAGGGCCGACAAACGGCACGGTGGAGGGGAGCGATTCAATCAGGGGAGTAAGCTGCGGTTCCATGGCCACAGCGATATCATTTTTTCCGGCGGTGAAAAGCAAAACCTGTCTCTTATTTCTGCGCCAGAGGATTGAGTTTGCGGCTTTGTGAATGAGTCACTGGTTTTATGCCGACCCATAGGGCTGGAAGCAGTGCCGCCATCAATATCCACCACATGGGACGGATTGAATAGGAGAAGGACAGGTTGGCGAAGAGCACCCGCGTCGGCGGAATTTTCGTTGCAAGTGCGAACCACAGATATTCGGCGAGCGCTGTCCCAACTGCTGCCAACACCGCTACAACCAAAAGGGTCCAGACGGAGGAAAGCGGAAAACCCCGCGCATGGGCGAAGCGATAGAGCAGAAGAGCGATAAGAAACCCCGCCATCAGCGTCGCCTGCGTGACATCTGCTTTGGATTGCATGAAGAAGTGCAGGACACCCAGCGCCGCCAGCGGATAGGCGAGGCTGTGCAGCCGGTTCCAGTTTTTACCCATTCGCCGGATCATGCCGTCTGTGGACGTAATACCGAGCGCAGTCAGCCCAAGCAGGGTGGTGAAGCCGATCAGCAGATAGATGCGCAGCCAAATCTCGCTGGCGACCCTTAGCAGGTTCCAGTTCTGGTCAACGATATAAAGCGAGAAATGCAGGGCGGCATAGGCAAGCGCCGTCAGGCCGAGAATGCGGCGGATCAGAATAAGCCTGTTCCAGCGGGTAATGTGGCGCAGCGGCGTGACCGCAAGTGAAATGAGAAAGAAACGGATAGCCCAGTCGCCGGTCTGGTGGATGGCTTCGGTGATTGGCCGTGGCCCCAGAATATTGGTCTTGTAGCCCGTGGTGATGAACACAAGCGGAATAAAAGCGGCAATCAGGGCCGCAATTTTTAGGACCGACAGTTTGCCTGCCCGGTCGTTCCATGGAAATTTCATCACGCCGTTCATTTTCCCTGATTGTTCAGTTCCTTACATCAGCAGAAACGCGCCGTTGACAAAACAACAAGCTGTGAAATTGGGCCGATTTTTCCGGCCTTCTCTCGCCTGACAGGCCTTTGCCCGGCTCTTTTTACGGAACCAAACTCCGTTTTTTGGGGTTTTCCCTGTGCTGGGGCGAAGAAAAGCAACAGAGAGAGGCAGAACAATGAACAAGGTTCTTATACTCACCGCATCGGCATTTTTAGCCACAAGCGGTTTCGCATTGGCGCAGGACAAGGTTTATGTCGAGGTTCCACAGCCTGCCCGCGACTATGTCATAGCTCACCCGTCTGATCCGGTGGTGATCGATGGTGAACTGTCGCAAGGCTATGTGGTGCCGCAGACTGTTACCGTCAGGCCCATTCCCGACAGTCCGGGCTATGGCTATATCTATGTGGATGGCCGCCCCGTGATCGTTTCGCTGGAGAATCGCGAAGTCGTCTATCTCTCCGATAGCCGCGATGGTCCAGTTCCCGATGATGTCATCACCTATGTCGAGCAGAATCCCGTTGATACTGTCGCCATTGATGACATCACGACAGGCGCCATTGTGCCCGATGATGTTGATCTGGCTCCGGTACCTTCCCAGCCGCGCTATGCCTATATCTATGTGGATGGTGGTCCGGCGCTGGTTGATACGCGCACACGCCGGGTCGTCTGGGTTCGCTAAAGCCTATTCCGCCGGACCCGCAAACAGGATGAGATTGCCGTCGGGGTCAAGCACGATGAAGTTTCGCGCACCCCACGGCTCTTTCTTCAAGGTCTGATGAAACGGCACATCGGCAGCTTGGAAATCGAGGAACAGATGTTTGATCTCGTCGGCGGTATCAACCGCAATGGAGGCGGAAAGCAAATGTTCGCGTTTTCGAATATTGCCGACAAAGACGGGTTCACACACCAGCCGCAGGGCGAGTTGCGCCCGGTCACGGATCACCTGCCCATAGAAGGGCGGTTCACCGTGAACAAAATCGACGGTGAAACCGAGTTTTTCAGTGAAGAAATCGCACGAGGTCTTGATATCGGCGACAAAGAGCTGTGCCGAGGTTGAACTGAGGACCGGGCGTGGTGCGGATTGTTTGCTGTGGCTGCTCATGCTTTGGGCTCCTGATTTGAGCGCCTGCCATCCCTCGAATCCCATCTGCCGTGCGACGAGTTCCTGCGCATCGCTGAGCTTGAAACTTGCGTCCAATATCCCGCTATCATCGAGATGCTGGAAGCGGGGCAGGTTTGCCCGGATTTCAGCGGCGACGGGATAATATCGTTCACGGTGCCAACGCAAATATTGCTTGGCCTGTTTCCTGATGTT
Source organism: Phyllobacterium sp. TAF24 (assembly GCF_052113785.1). Taxonomy (NCBI): domain Bacteria; kingdom Pseudomonadati; phylum Pseudomonadota; class Alphaproteobacteria; order Hyphomicrobiales; family Phyllobacteriaceae; genus Phyllobacterium; species Phyllobacterium sp. TAF24. The sequence continues at coordinate 63,721 of NZ_JBFRDN010000010.1, forward strand.
CTCGAGATTCGGCATAGGCGCAACCATTGTCATGTGAGACAGGTGGGCATTGCCCTTTCGACCCCAGGAACTTCATCCAGAAAGTTCAAATGTCGATGCGCCCTACGCAGCAGTCGAATAATCCTGCAAACCGCGTTCATTTGTCAATATCAGACAGATAATACAGGCCAGCTCACCCGGCGGGGATGAACTGGTAAACGATAGTATGGATGCAAAAGCGATTTACTGACGCTGGATAGCCAGCCAGCGATCAGCACTGGCGCGGCCAAAAACCCGGGCGCGGCGATTATATTCGGCCGTCAATTGCCGCCTGCTTTCTTCGCGGGCGTAGGAGCGCTTGGCAGGGCGATTTTTTCTAAGCCTTGCGGATGCGGCATCCTGATTGGACACGCGGGGGAGGGTCTGCGAACTGGCATCGGGTGCAACGGTGTTAACAACCGGCGTCTCTTGCGCCTGGCTGTCAGCAGCCATCAGTCCCGCAACCATTGCCACGGCAAAAAACAGGCTTCGCATGAATAGTGTCCCTCATCAGTCGTCTGTGTTTTTTCGGGTGCCGAAATTTTTCACGCACTTCTCGTGAAGTTTCAAAACCCGTCAAGGGACAGCGTTGTCCCCGAATTGCCCTTTACCAGCGATAATGGCGGCCGCCATAGAAAATAATGGGCGGATTGTTAAAACGCATGTCGTCAAACTGGGCCCGGCTGGTGGCACGGCGGTCAAGTTCGAGGTCAAGCAGGCAGCGCGCAAAAGCTTCTGACTTCGGCTTGAAGCCATAGGAAGAGCAGGTTCTGCTATCAATGGCGCGGCGCTCTTCCGGCGTTATCGTCTGGCAGCCGGCAACGAAAAGAACAAGCGCAAGGACAAATCCCGTTGCGAATTTCATTATGACCTCCATGTCGCCACTCTACCCAAAACCGGCTGCGACAAATCACTTCAATGAAGTTGAGATTATCACGAAGCCCAAGCTCGTGTTATCCCAATTGGTTGATAAGAAGAACGATTTGAATGTGGAACAAAAGCGCCGTAGCGCTTGGGAAATAAGGTTGGATCAGGCGATGAGCGCCCCGGCAATCATAAAAATAATAATCAGCCCTGCCAGCAAAGGCAGGATGGAAACATTGGCTTGGGTGGGTTCCGGTTTCAATACCAATTTGGCAAAGTCAGCAGCACTGTTGCCGCAATTTCGGTGACCACGAGAAACACGACGAGCGGAAAAAATCCGTCGCTGATCTTTCGGTTGTCATTGGCTGGTGCAACGCTTGTCAAAGTCTGCTCCTGATTTAAACGACCCCGCAAAATGCGAAACCCGGTCATGCTCGTCAGTGCCGAAATTCGGCTAGTCACAAGACTGTAACAGTTTGAAACTTTTTGTCACCCCAAAAAGTGATTTTCATCCTGTGGACAGCATTTTTAGCGTGTCTTTTGCACTGGAAAGCTGGGGAAAACGATGTGCTTTCAGTGGCTTGATTCGTGTGGTGCGCAGGCAAAAAAACCTGCGCACCACTGTTGTTTTTTATTCCGCTGGCACTGCAGCCGGAACAATCGTGCCCGAATTGTGGCTGGTTTCACCATCGAAATGGCTGCCCTGACTCGCATGCTTGAGCGGGCGGTTGCCTGTCATTGCGCGCACCAGCATGTAAAAGACCGGTGTCATGAACAGGCCGAACAGGGTCACGCCGATCATGCCCGAGAACACCGCCACACCCATGGCACTGCGCATTTCCGAACCCGCTCCCGTCGATGTGACGAGCGGAACAACACCCATGATGAAGGCAAGGGATGTCATCAGGATCGGACGCAGGCGCAGGCGGCTGGCTTCGATCACCGCCTTGAAGGGCGTTGATCCCGCGAACTCCAGCTCTCGTGCAAACTCGACAATCAGGATCGCGTTCTTGGCGGAAAGCCCGACGAGTACTATCAGCCCGATCTGCGTGAACACATTATTGTCACCGGCGGTCAGCCAGACACCGAAGAGGGCGGCCAGCAGCCCGAGCGGAACAATCATGATGATCGACAGCGGCAGGGACAGGCTTTCGTACTGTGCCGACAGCACGAGGAACACCAGCAGGATCGACAGCGGGAAGATCAGATAGGCGGAGTTGCCAGCAATGATCTCCTGATAGGTCAGCTCGGTCCATTCATAGCCGATACCCGCAGGGAACGTCTCGGCGGCGATACGCTCTACGGCAGCGCGAGCCTGACCGGACGAAAAGCCGGGGGCAGCATTGCCGTTCACATCGGCTGCAAGGAAGCCGTTGTAACGCATGGCGCGATCTGGTCCGGCACTGGTCTCCACCTTGAGCAGAGCCGAGAGCGGAATCATATCACCCGAACCTGAGCGTACTTTCAGATCGCCAATGTCTTCCGCCTTGGCCCTGAAGTTGGAATCTGCCTGCATACGGACAGAATAGGTACGGCCAAACTTGTTGAAGTCATTGACATAGACGGAGCCGAGATAAATCTGCAGCGTATTGAAGATCTCCGGCAGCGAAACGTTGAGCTGGCGTGCCTTGGCACGGTCCACATCGGCGTAAAGCTGGGGAACATTGATCTGATAGCTGGAGAACAGGCCTATCAGTTCGGGAGCGGTGGCAGCCTTGGCAAGGAATGCCTTGGTTGCATCATCAAGCGCCTGATAGCCAAGACCGTTGCGGTCCTCAATCTGGAACTTGAAGCCACCAATTGCACCCAGACCCTGAACAGGAGGTGGCGGGAACACGGCGCTAAAGGATTCCTTGATGCCGAACAACTGCATGTTAAGCGCCTTGGCAATCGCACCGGCACTCAAATCAGGTGTCTTGCGCTCCTCAAACGGCTTGAGCGAAACGAAGACGATACCGGCATTGGAGCTATTGGTGAAACCGTTGATCGACAGTCCGGGGAACGCGATGGTGCTTTGAACGCCCGGAATCTTCAGGGCGATATCACCGATACGGCGCACGACTGCCTCGGTCCGGTCAAGCGTTGCACCATCCGGCAGCTGGGTGAAGCCAACCAGATACTGCTTGTCCTGCGGCGGCACGAAACCACCGGGTACACTCTTGAACATGAAGGCGGTGGCACCGATCAGCAGGATATAGATGCCCATCATCACTGTTTTGCGCGAGATGACGGCGGTCACGCCCCGGCTGTAGCCATTGGCACCGCGTGTGAACACGGAATTGAAGCCACGGAACAACCAGCCAAGGGTCTTGTCCATAAACCGCGTCAGCGCGTCCTTTGGCTCGTCGTGACCCTTCAGAAGCAGGGCGGCGAGAGCCGGGGAAAGCGTCAGCGAGTTAAAGGCCGAGATAACCGTGGAGATTGCAATCGTCAGCGCAAACTGGCGATAGAACTGACCGGTGAGGCCGCTGATAAAGGCAAGCGGCACGAACACCGCAACCAGCACCAGCGCAATAGCGATAATGGGACCCGACACTTCGCGCATGGCCTGGATGGTTGCCTGTCGCGGCGCGAGGCCGTTTTCGATGTTGCGTTCAACGTTTTCCACCACCACGATCGCGTCATCCACCACGATACCGATGGCAAGCACGAGGCCGAAGAGGCTCAGCGCATTCACCGAGAAGCCAAAAAGGTGCATGACGGCGAATGTGCCGACGATGGAGATTGGAACCGCAATCAGAGGAATGATCGAGGCGCGCCATGTTTGCAGGAACAGGATGACCACGAGAACGACGAGCACGACAGCTTCAAGCAGTGTGTGCACCACGGCCTCGATGGAAGCGCGGACGAACTGCGTCGTATCATAGACAATCTCGTAGCTGACACCCTCAGGCATGGTCAGCTTCATTTCGTCCATAACAGCACGCACCTGATCGGCGATCTGGATCGCGTTCGAGCCCGGTGCCTGGAAGACGGGAATGGCAACGGCCGGCTTGTTGTCGAGCAGCGAGCGCAGCGAATACTGGGCGGCACCAAGTTCGATACGGGCGATATCACGCAAGTGGGTGATAGCGCCGTTAGCAGCCGTCTTGACGATGATCTGACCGAATTCTTCCTCGGTCTGCAAACGTCCCTGTGCATTCACCGATAATTGCAGGTCAACACCATTGGGACTGGGGGAAGCGCCGATAGTGCCTGCCGCCGCCTGCACGTTCTGGGCGCGGATTTCATTGAGGATATCCGTTGCCGAAAGGCCGAGCTCCGCTGTCTTTTGCGGATCGAGCCAGACGCGCATCGAATAGTCACCCGAACCGAACAGCTGCACATCGCCAACACCATTGATGCGGGCGAGCCGGTCCTTGATGTTGATCAGCGCATAGTTGCGCAGATAGGTGATATCGTAGCGATTGTTCGGCGAGATGAGATTGACCACCAGCATCAGATCAGGCGAGCTTTTCACCGTGGTGATGCCGAGGCTGCGCACCTCCTGCGGCAGGCGGGGTTCCGCCTGCGAAACGCGGTTCTGCACCAGCTGCTGCGCCTTGTCAGGATCAGTGCCGATAGCAAAGGTAACGGTCAAAGTCATCTGACCGTCGGTTGTTGCCTGGCTGCCCATATAGAGCATGCCTTCAACGCCGTTGATCTGTTCCTCGATAGGCGTCGCCACCGTTTCGGCAATAACCTTCGGGTTGGCACCCGGATATTGCGCGCGCACCACGATGGATGGCGGCACAACATCGGGATATTCCGAAACCGGCATGGCCGTCAGGGCGATCAGACCGCCGAGGAAAATCACGAAAGAGAGAACGCCCGCGAAGACCGGGCGGTCGATGAAGAAATTGGAAATATTCATATCACTGTCCGCCTGCCCGTTGCGGGGCTTCTATGCGATTACTGTTGTGCCTTGGCCGGATCGGTCGCCGAAGCCTGCAAATTGTGCGCGGCATCACCCATGGCGACCATTTCAGGAACCACGAGCGAACCGGGACGAATGCGCTGCAAACCATTGACGACAATCTTTTCGTCCGGCTGCAGGCCATTGGTCACAATGCGCAGGCCCTCTGCCGGGCCGCCGAGCGAGATCTCGCGGTATTCAACGATGTTCTTGTCGTTGACCACCATGACAAACTTCTTGTTCTGATCGGTACCCACGGCCTTTTCATCGACAAGCAGTTCCTGCTTCTCGTTGGCCGTACCCATGCGCAGCTTGGCAAACTGGCCCGGCATCAACTTGCCGTCCGTATTGTCAAACACCGCACGCACCTTGACCGTGCCGCTGGCGGTATCCACGGTATTGTTGATCAGCTGCAGCTTGCCCTTCACGTCGCGCTGGCCGTAAACGTCCATCACAACAGGGATGCGATCGGAGAAATCGCGGCTGTTGAGACCCTGCGGAAGGTCCGCAAGCGCCTGTGCAACGACGTTTTCATTGGCTTCAAAACTGCCATAGATCGGGCTGATCGAAACAATCGTGGTCAGAAGTGGGGAGGCTGGACCGGCGGCAATCAGATTGCCCGACGTGATCTCGATGCGGCCAACGCGGCCGCTGATGGGCGCACGAATTTCCGTGTAGCCAAGGTTGAGCATGGCAGTCTTGAGACTGGCCTGCGCCGCTTCAAGATCGGCCATTGCACCGCTCTGGACGTTGATGCGCTGGTCGTAATCGCTCTGGGAGACGGTGCGCGAGTCGATCAGGCGTTTGCCGCGTTCCAGTTCATTCTTGGCAAAAGCCAGCCGCGACTCGGCAGCACTGACCGCAGCCTTGGCGCGCGCCACTTCGGCTTCATAGGGGGCGGGGTCGATCTTGACGAGGAGGTCGCCCTCTTTGACCAGTGCGCCTTCCTTGAACGCGACAGACTGGATGGCACCGGCGACACGCGAGCGCAGTTCAACCTGATCAATCGCTTCAAGCCGTCCGGAGAACTCGCTCCATTGGGTGATGAGTTTGGGCTGGACGACAGCAACGGAAACGGGGGTAGCAGCTGGTGCGGCCTGCTTGGCTGTTTCGGCATGGCTTTTGCCAAGATCGAAGAATTGGGTGGAGCCCGCAGCTGCCAGTGCCACAATAAAGCCGCCGACATAGAGTGATCTTCTATAAGTGCTGATTGACATCGTGGTCATCCTGCTTTGAAAGTTGTCTTGCCATTGGGAGTGGCATAGAGATTCGATCATTGACGATCGATACCGATCGGTATAAAACAGATATAAGGCTGCGATACAGCGGCTGTCAATTGATTTTATACCGTCCGGTATATTTCTTCTAGGGAGTCTTGTCCATGGGACGGCCGAGGGAATTTGATGCCGATGAGGCACTCCAGACTGCGCTCGAACTTTTCTGGCGCAAGGGCTATGAGGGCACATCCATCACTGACCTGACGGATGGCATGGGCATTACCAAGCCAAGTCTCTATGGCGCTTTCGGCAACAAGGAAGAATTGTTTCGCATGGCGCTTGAGCGCTATGAGCAGAATTACATGGCCTTCTTCTGGGCTGCATTGGAAAAGCCCGATGCGCGCACCGTGGCGATGGACATTCTGCACGGCTTTGCCGATGCACAAACCTGCGACTGCAATCCCTCCGGCTGTATGGGCATCAATGCGGCCATGGCTTGCAGCGATGCGGCAGCCGCTATCCAGAAAACCATCATTGAAAAACGCCAGATGGGCCAAAAGGCGCTTGCCCGCCGTTTTGCCCGTGCAAAGCGCGAAGGTGATTTGAAAACCGAGTGCGATCCGGAAGATCTGGCCCGTTTTATTATGACCATATCCCAAGGTACTGCGGTACAGGCATCAAGCGGAACCGAGCGTGACGAGCTTTACAGGCTGATTGATATCGCCATGAGCTCCTGGCCAAGCTGATCAGATTGTTAGAGTTGAGGTTGCAGTAACGGCGGGTCGTGGTTCGACATAACAACCATGAGGGACTTGGGTGGATGCAACGATAATCGTCAACATTGCAGACGGCAAAGCTTGCAGAATCTGGCTCCCCACAACCCACCTCTCTCCGTCATCCTCGGGCTTGACCCGAGGACCCATAATAAAATAGTGCCGAGCTCCAAGTTTGTTTGAGCTTCTTAGCCGTGGTCCTCGGGTCAAGCCCGAGGATGACGGAGATGGGTGGGTTGTGGGGAGCCACATTCTGCACCCCTTGTGCTGCAATCTCTGCGGTTATCGTTGCAGCCTCACTCTCCCTCATGGTTGTTATGTCGAACCACGAACCACGAACCACCAGCCAAAACCCTACGACTTCCCAAATATAAAATCTCAAACCAACCGATGACGGAAGAGCCACGAAGACACCGGCAGCGTCACCGCTGAGATGGCAATAAGCGCCAGCATTTCCGGTAAAAGTTGGCCAACTCCCGCACCTTCCAGATAGACCTGATGCGTGATGCTGATGGCATAGCGCAGTGGATTGATCAGCGTGAAATATTGCAAAACATCCGGCATGTTGCCGATGGGTGCTGTCAGGCCCGATAGCAGCATGAACGGCATCAGCAGAACGAACGAGAAAATCATCGCCTGCTGCATGTTTGCGGCAAGGGAGGAGAGAAACAGCCCAATTCCCACCGCTGCAGCCAGAAACAGGATCAGCCCCATGTAGAGGATGAGATAGGAGCCGGAGAAGGGAATCTGGAACCAGAGCTGCGCCACAAGCAGGATCATTGTTGACTGCGTCAACCCCACCATCATTGAGGGCAGGGCCTTGCCCACCATGATTTCTGACGGGCGGAAGGGTGTGACGAGCAGTTGGTCCAGCGTTCCGGCCTCCCGCTCGCGCGCGACGGACATGGCCGTCAGCATCATCGTCATCATCATGGTGATGGTGCCGATCAGCGAGGGGATCATGTTCCAGCGTGTTTCAAGGCTCGGATTGTACCAGGCGCGGGTTGTTACCTTGACACCTGCATTGGCAGCCTGACCGTTTTCCTCCCGCCAGCGGGTGGTGAAATCGCCGACAATCGAACTCACATAGCCCTGTGCGGTGCCGGCAGTATTGGAATTGCGCCCGTCGGCGATCATCTGCAATTTGGCGGGCATGCCGGCCATCAGGTTCTTTTCGAAATCCTGATCAATGACGAGCACCAGAAGCACCCGCTTATTGTTGATAAAACTGGCAATATCGCTTGTCCGTTGCAGGGTGGCGATGCGGCTAAATGTGCCTGAACCGTCAAGTTTGGCGATGAGCGCAATCGAGGCCGCGCTGTGATCATGATCGAGGATCGCATAGGGCACATTGTTAAGATCATAACTTGCCGCATAGCCGAAGATGAGGCACTGCAAGATCGGCGGCAGCACCAGCGTAATACGGCTTTTGGGATCTTTGAGCATCGCCAGCAATTCCTTGCGGATAAGGGCGATGATACGGAAAAGCGATTGGATCATGGCTGCCTCATCCAAGTTTCTTGCGCGTTGCCCGCACGGACGCGGCCATCAGCACCGTTGCCATTACCGCAAGCACGGCGGCATTGGGCAGGATCACCCCCCAGATGTCGCCAGCCAGAAACAGCGTCTGGAGAACGCTGACAAAGTAACGGCCGGGGAAAATATAGGTGATGAACTGGATGACCACCGGCATGCTGCGGATGTCGAACATGAAGCCGGATAGCATCATCGCGGGAAGAAAGGTTGCGACAAGCGTGATCTGGCTAGCGACAAACTGGCTCTTGGTTACAGATGAGATGAGAAGCCCGATACCAAGCGCCACAGTCAGATAAAGCATCGACACGATGATGAGAATCCACAGCGAACCGCGCAATGGAACGTGGAACAGCAACTGACTGCCCAGCACAGACAAGGCCAGACCGAGCATCCCGAGAATGAAATAGGGAACGACCTTGCCGAGCAGGATTTCCACCGGCCGGACGGGCGTCACAAACAGGGCCTCGAATGTGCCGCGCTCCCATTCACGCGCCATGACAAGGGCGGTCAGCAGCGCGCCGATCAGCGTCATGACCAGAACGATCAGGCCCGGCACAAGAAAATAGCTGCTCTCATTGGCCTCGTTGAACCAGAGCCGCGTCTGCATATCTACCGAGGCAGCGCTTGGCACGATCTTGCCCTCGGCGGCTTCGCGCGCCAGCCAGGTGGCGACGGCTCCTTGCGCATAGGCCAGTGAAATGCGCGCCGTATTGGCATCGGTGCCGTTGACGACGACCTGTATTTCGCCGTCACCAAGCGAGACATCGCGGGCAAATTGCGGCGGGATGCGCACAATGCCGCTGACGGTCTTGTCCATCAATAGCCGGTCGGCTTCTGCCATGGTTTTCACCGGATAGGTCTTGAAGTATTCGGAAAGCTCAAAGCCTGATATCGCGCCGCGCGCCTCGGCTGAATTTTCCTCCATGACGAGAGCGACCGGCAGGTTTTTCAGATCGAATGACAGGCCGTAGCCGAACAGGATCAGCAGCATCATCGGCATGATGATGCCGACAATAATACTGCTGGGATCGCGGATCACCTGCCATGATTCCTTGCGCACCAGCGCAAGAATGCGCCGCAGGCTGCCATAATGCTGGGGAGCGGGCGTACTCATGCGGCCTTGCCCTGTGTTTCAGCGGCACGCCGCGATTCCTCGACAATGGCAATGAACGCGTCTTCCATGGTGGGCTCGCGGCCATCCTTCGGCTTGGCATGGCCGCGAATGTCGGCGGGAGTACCCTCCGCCAGATTGCGCCCGGCATCCATGATCATGATCCGGTCGCAATATTCAGCCTCTTCCATGAAATGGGTGGTGACGATAACAGTCACCCCCTGTTCGGAAAGCGCGGTGATACGGCCCCAGAATTCGCGCCGGGCCAGCGGATCGGCACCGCTGGTTGCCTCGTCGAGAAACAGAATGTCAGGTTCATGCAAGAGCGCGGCGGCCATGGCCAGCCGCTGCTTGAAGCCACCGGGAAGCTGGCCGCTCGGCAGGGTTGCCAGCTCGCCCAATTCGAACTGATCCTTTGACCAGTCGATGCGCTCGCGCTTTTTTGCGCCGCGCAGGCCGTAGGCGCTGGCGAAGAAATCAAGATTTTCATCCACCGAGAGATCACCATAAAGCGAGAATTTCTGTGCGACATAGCCAAGATTCTCGCGTGCTTCAGCCCGCGCCGTGCGCAGATCAGCACCTGCAACCCGCAATGTTCCGCTGGTTGCAGGAATAAGCCCGCACAACATACGGAATGTGGTGCTTTTTCCCGCGCCATTTGGGCCAAGCAACCCGTAAATCTCGCCGCGTTTCACCTGAAAGCTCACATGGTTGACGGCGGCAAAATCCCCGAACATGCGCACGAGATCATGCACTTCGACGGAAATCTCATCTTTGCGGGCGGTATCGGCACGTTTCAACTCAAGGCTGCTGGAATGGCCTTCACCGGCGACCGCGCTGAACAAGACCATGAACCCGTCTTCGAAACGCGGCTGTGTCGCGGTGAGCGCCACAGTCTTGTTGTCAATGCTGAGTTTACCCTTCGAGCCCGGCTGCCGGACAATGCGTACCTTGCCCGCCTCAGGCACCGCATCCACCACGCCTTCATGCCGAAAGAGCCGTGCCTGCAATGAGCGGGCGCTCATACCGTCCTGCGGTGTGGCGATGAATACATTGCCCTTGGCATGATCAGTGATCGCATCGGGCTTGCCCTGCGCCAGCACTTTGCCCAGATGCATGACGACCGCATGGTCGCAAAACTCCGCTTCATCGAGATAGGAGGTGCTGACGATGACAGTCAGCCCGTCCTCATGCACCAGTTTGAGAACAATCTCCCAAAGTTCACGCCGCGACAGGGGATCAACACCGACAGTCGGCTCATCCAGCAGCAAAAGCTCCGGCGAGCGGACAAGGGTGCAGGCAAGGCCAAGTTTTTGCTTCATGCCGCCTGAGAGTTTTCCCGCCAGCCGCTCGGTAAAGCGGCCAAGATTGGTCATCTCCATCAACCGGGGATAAATTTCCTTGCGCTGCTCGGGGGAAATACCGTGCAGGTCCGCATAGAGATCAAGGTTTTGCTGGACGCTCAAATCCTCGTAGAGGCCGAATTTCTGCGGCATATAACCGATGCGATTCTGTACCGCCTGCGGATCGGCAGCGACATCAATGCCAAGCACATCAAGCTCGCCGCTTTCCGCAGCCATCAGCCCGGCGATCAACCGCAGGATGGTGGTCTTGCCCGCGCCGTCAGGCCCGACAAGCGCCGTCACTGTACCATGTGCCGCCTCAAAGGAGACGTCATCCAGCGCCTTGACCGTCTCCCCGGTATCGCGGTGGAACGTCTTGTGGAGGGACCGCGCCGTGACGGGGGAGGCTGGCGCGGTGGCAATCATGGTTTGGCGTCCGCTTCGGGCGTGGCTGCATGGGGGGCTTCACCCGGCAAAAGCTCAACCGTTGCGGGCATGCCCAACCGCAGCACATCCTTGGTGTCCTCAACAAAAATGCGAACCTCATAAACAAGACTGGTGCGCAAATCCGTTGTCTCCACGGTTTTCGGCGTGAACTCGGCGACAGGCGAGATAAAGCCCACCCAACCATCAAGCGGCTTGTCCGGGAAACTGTCCGTGGTGATTTTGGCCCGCATGCCCGAGCGCAAATGGCCAAGATTGGTTTCCGACACGTAGGTGCGCACCCATTTTACGCCGCGCGTGGCCAGCGAAAACACCGGCTTGCTGGTGGCAGCCATTTCGCCGGGTTCCATCAGCCGCGAGCGCACCACGCCGTCGAATGGCGCAAGCAATGCCGCATCGACCAGTTGCTGGTGTACAAGCGCAAGCTGTGCTTGGCTGCCGCGCAATTGCGCCTCACTCTGGCTGATTTCCTCAACACGCGGCCCGGCAATGGCAAGATCAAGCGCACTCTTTGCCACATCCACCTTGGCATCGGCGACCGCCGCTGCAGCCTTCGCCGTATCCAGATCCTGCTTGCTTGAGGTGGCATTGGCGGTCAACACCCGGATGCGCTCAAACTGCGCCTTGGCGTTCAGCGCATCGGCCTGTGCTGACTCCAGATTGGCGCGCGACTGGGCGATTTCCTCGGGGCGACTGCCGTTTTTCAACTGGAGCAGGGCGGCTTGCTGGGCTGCAACCGTCGCTTCCGCCTGCTGTACCTGCGGCGCAAGGCGGCTGGTATCGAGCCGGGCCAGCACCTGACCCTTGCGCACCATGTCGCCTTCCTCAACCAGCACTTCAGCGATACGCTCGGCGCCATTGAAAGCCAGCGAGGCCTGCCGCAGGTCGACATTGCCATAAAGCGTCAAGTCATCCTTGTCAGTAGGGCGATGAAAATACCACCAGGCACCGCCGGCAAGGGCTGCGATAATAATAAGTGGAATGAGGATGCGAAGAATTTTGCTCATGCGCCATCATACAATCACACCCTGCGTTAAGTCAAATTTGAATTTCAATTTTAACTTTCAATCGTTACAAATCTGGGCTAGAGTGCTGTTATGATACGCAAAACACCTCGAAAACTTCCCGGACGCCGTGAAGACGGTGCCTCGACCAAGGCGCAGATATTGGAGGCCGCGGGCGCAATCTTTGCCGAAAAAGGCTTTGACCGCGCCACCGGCAAGGAGATCGCCGAGCGGGCAGGAAGCAATTCCGCGGCGGTGAACTATTATTACGGCGGCGTTGAAGGGCTTTATGCCGAAGTGCTGGTGGAGGCCCACCGGCAGCTTCTGACCTATGACCGGCTGGTGGCGCTGGCCGAAGGGCCGGGGGCTTCCGTCGACAAGCTGAAAATCCTCATCGGGCTGGTTGCCGGAGCGGTCACGGCTCCGGGGCCGTCAAGCTGGGTATTGCGGGTGCTGAGCCGCGAGCTTCTGTCGCCCTCATCGGCATTTCCGGTGCTGCTGCATCAGGAAATTCTACCGAAAAAGCAGGTGGTAACCGGGCTGGTGGCCGATATTCTTGGCGTGCCAGTCGATCATCCGGCAGTGGGGCGTTGCCTGCTCAGCGTCATCTCGCCCATTGCCATGCTGCTGGTCGGCAACCGGCAACTGATTGCGCAGGTCCTGCCGGATCTGGCCTCTCCCGCCCCGGAGGCGCAGGCGGCCATCATCGCCCATTTCCAACGCTTTGCATTGGCAGGGCTGGAGGCAACAGCGGCGGAGATTGGAAGGGGGTAGGGTGGGCCGACTATCTTAGTGGGGAAAGTTTGTATGACTTCATGGGAAGCTCAAACATCGAACCGCCCTTCATGGTGGACGCTGTGGTTTCAATGACAGGCCAAAGCGCGATGAGGCGTTCTGCTTGTTTCAACATCGGTGCTTTGTACAGTCCCTGCGACAGGAACATTCCGATTATACGTGATGATTGGAAAGCTGACTTTTCGGCTTTGTTGCGGGTAATTCTGCGATCTGCGGATATGAGCACCCATCCGCCTTGCGCACTCAACGCCTTTATCAATTCAATATCCTTGATATTTGGCTTAAATCTGTCGCGCAATGCGACGATCTCGTATTGTTCTCCCAACAAAATCTGAAGGCCTCTTGCAAGCCGGGGAGGCAGATTGTGATCAAACAAGACCCTCACGCTGCAAGCGAACCCTCAAAGGCAACGGCGTCTCTCACGACCGCAAGAGGCACTTCATATATGTCTGCCACGGCTTTCTCAGAACCCTCAGCTTGAACAGCTTGGGCGAGTGCAATGGTGGGAACGTTGTAAATTGCCGTTGTAGGCTGCCCAAATACCAATTCAGGATCTACAATAATCGACTGTTTACCCTTGAAAGGACGCCATCTGCGCACAGTATCATCACCGATATCAAGGTCCTTAAACGTACGCTCAATGACAACTTTGATGGTGTATTGTTTTTGTTTGAGATCAAGCAAACTGCCGTCATCAGCCTTATTGGCGCTGTCCAGAAATATCGTCTTCCCATCCGTTTGAAAGCGGCGTGTTGAAAATGGATGCTCATCCCGCACGCATTCTTTTGCGTAGTCCAAACAATGGCGGATTGTCTTCAAACCCAGTCCGGCATCGGTGAAAGCTTTCACAAATCTCAATTCGATAAGATCGCGAAACCCAAGTTCGATATGATCTTCGAATTGAGGCAATTGAGGCTTCCACAATGGCTCCATATGGAAGGTCTCGCCATTATGTGAATAATTGTAACCGCCAAGCCATCGCCGAATGTTTCGTACAGGCATGTTTAGCAACCGCGCGGCATCACTTGCGGTGTAAAAGCCTATGCCGACAGGTGGCGTTACATATTGATCCATTGCTTGGATTCTACTCCTTCCAAAGCATTTCCGGCATTATGGCCTCCCCTATGGTGACGTCAATCGGTAAGGCATGCAGTTTGCTTCATTCTTGGCGCAACCTGACGCCCGGACCACCATCCACCATTTCGCCCTCGGCTTCAAATAGAACGCCCGCTTGTTCCAGAGCGGTCCTGATAATCAATAGGGTGGCAGGTTTCAGCTTCTCGCCACGCTCCAGTGGGGCGATGGTATCTGATGACACTTGAGCGAGTGCTGCGAGGTCCCGCACCCCAAGTCCCAGGGCCACACGGGCCATTTTGCACTGGACACGGATCATCTTCGTAACACCCTTGCGGCTTTTGCGAGCGCGATCATTTGAGCCTCACGCCGGGTCCCCCTTTGGCATTTTGCCCCGGGCTGAGAAAGACAATCGATTTCTCTTCAAGCACCGATTGAATGGAGCGCAATGTGGAAGCCTTGGGGTCGGTTACTCCCCGTTCAATATTGTTCAGGCCAGTCGTGGACAGACCGGCCAACTTTGCTAGCTCTGCTTGCGTCAGGCCCACCATTGCCCACGCTCCGCGTATTTGTTCAGGTGTAATCATGACATACTCGGCTTAAGGTCAATGTTTACGAAAATTCATTTGATTAATCTGACACCCGGGCCGCCGCCCGTTGTCTCGCCGTCCTGTTGGAAGATGACGCCTTCTGCTCTGAGGGCATCCGTTACAGCATACAGAGTGTCGGTGCGCACTTTCACTCTGTTGGCTCCGAAGGCTTCCATATTGCGTATTGTATTGGCGCTGACACCCGCCTTCTCGGCGAGAGCAATTTGCTCCATGCCGATGAGTGAACGTGCCGCTCTGATCTGATTTCCGATAATAGGCATTATGGCCTCATAGTAAATGTTTTTGGTATTATACCTAAGTCTATATGTACAATTAATAAATTAAGCTTGTATGGTTCAATATTCTTGGCTGTGATTACTAAAATGCGATTTTGCTCTTTCTTGTGACAATCGTTCTATTTAAGCCTCACGCCTTGGCCTCCACCGGTCAGTGCGCCATCATCAAGAAAAATAACGCCTTCGGCTGTCAACGCGTCTTTGAGATCATCGAGCGTGCGGTCGTAGGGTAAGCGCTTTCCCGCTTCGAAGGTCGCAATGGTCGCCGGTGCCACTTTTGCTATTTTTGCCAGCTTCGCCTGCGACCATCCAATCAAGGCGCGTGCGGCACGGCATTGAGCCGGTGAGATTATCATATTTCATCAACCTTGAGTATTTTATATTGACTAATCCAGTAATCAGAGATTATATAATCCGCATAAGGTTAAAGCAATTATTAGGTCTTTGAACGCGCGCCCATATGTTCGGGCGACCTTGGAAGCCATGCCTAAAATATAAAGAATCGTTCATTTCATTGAGGCTTATTATGAGCAATGAATCAAGCAAAGTCATTGATGCCTGTAATCTTTTGACCGAAGTCAAATACCTTGTCGAAATGCTGTTTATGGCCGCAACCAATATCAACAACGAGCGGCAGCAATCGGCAATCCAATACATCTGCGACATTGCCGATGAACGGATCGCGTCGGTGGAGGCACTGCTGGATGGGGCGGGTTAATATTACCTGTGCCGAAACTGCATGTATCAAGCTTGGCTTAACAGATATCGCAGAGCTGCCAGCGCCGCATCGAGATCAGTCATTGCGCCTTCTTCGACAAGCAATTCAAAGGCTTGCTGATCCATCGCTATCGGCCGGGCAAGATCCTGCGGCTCGACGACCGGATCGGCAATTTTTATGGCATTACGCATGAGATAGATGTGTTTTCGGGCATTGGAATAGGCCGAAATATAGGTCGAAGCGAGATGCGTTAGATCGCCTGCGTACCCGACTTCTTCCAGAACCTCCCTTCGCGCCGCTTCAGCCGGTTCTTCGCCCGGATCAACACAACCTCCGGGAATTTCCATCAGGAATTGCGCCGGACCGGGCCTGTATTCTTTCAGCAAAATGAAGCGACCATCCGGATCAATCGGTAGACACACCGCAACATCCGGTTCCTCGCGGATATAAAAGGTTGCGTTATGGCCTGCGGGCATGAGTTGAGTAACGCGTTTGATTGTCACAAACGGATTTTGATAGGTCTCTTGTTGGCTAATCACTGTGGGGATCGCCATCGTTTCATCCAGCTGGCTAATCATAACATCGGCTCGATCAAAGAATTTTTCATGGATATCTGAAGTCAATGTCGTCTCCCTGAAACAGACTTGGCCTTGCCAGCCCCAACCATCAACAATCGCGATGGCATCGACTTCAAGAAGATATCGTGGGTTCGACAACGTGGCTAGGTCAGACATTTATTTGCCTTCGATGGAAACGCCGACTTCGCCAATCTTGAGCTCGACGCCCCGTTTGTTCTCCTGCTGATAGGTGTAAATGCCAAAGCCGCTGACAACAGCAAGCAGCGCGCCGATAATGAGCTAAAGACCGTTACGGTTCAAAACACTCTCCTGAATTGGGGGAAGACGGGGTGTAACGGAGCAGATAACATAAAAGTTCCCCGTGGAATTGTTCATACTCTGTTCATCAGTGAAGGCGCACCTATTGCAGGTATGAATCGATAGGAGTGACTCATGAAAAATCTTGTTTCGTTGTTTACCGCAGGATTGTTTGCGGTTCTCGTTGGATTGACTTCGGTCGTTTCTTCGAATGCAGCGCCGGTGTCTTCGCAGACCTCGCCAGTGGTTTCGAATGTGGAAAAGGCGCAGTACATTGAAAAGCGCCGCTACGACAATCGCCGCTGGGATCGTCGTAACGACCGCCGCTGGGATCGCCGCGATGATCGCCGTGGCCCTCGTTTTGACAACCGTCGCGGACGTCCCGGTTACTGGAACGGCCATCGCGGCTACCGTGAATATCGCCGCGGCTATCGCCGTCACAGCGATGGTTACTGGTATCCGCTGGCAATCTTCCGTCTCTGAGACAGAGACACATCAGATATGAAAAAGGCGGCTCGCACGAGCCGCCTTTTTCTTTGAATGTGGGAATAGGGGAAGCGTAGTCAGGCTTTGACGGCCCTTTGATCGGGAATTGCATCATTGTCTGAAAGAAACGAAGCATTGGTTTCGCGGGGGTTTTGCAACAGCGTCCAATTAGGCTGTCAAATGCTCAATCAGTATCGATGAGCCCAGTATAATCAGCGCGAAACCTGCGACAGCTTCCGCGGCGCGGCCAAACCGTTCGCCAATCAACCGGCCTATCAGCATACCACCCGATGACATCAGGAAGGTTGCAATACCGATTGCAAGCGCAATCACCAGTATGTTCACATTGAGGAAGGCGAGAGAGACACCCACCGCCATGGCATCAAGACTGGTTCCGACAGCCGTTGCAAGCAACATATAGGCGGAGTTTCCAACGCGCTCTTCCGTTTGCGCTTTCCGAGACATGGCCGCATACAGCATACGAAAGCCGACTGCTCCCAAAAGTCCAAACGCAATCCAATGATCAATAGCCTGGACAAAGCCGCTGGCAGCAACGCCTGCCGCCCAACCAATCACCGGTGTGATTGCTTCGACGATACCGAACACTGCGCCTGTGCGTAGCGATTCGGAAAAGCGCGGGCGCCCCAATGCGGCCCCGCGGCCCACCGAGACCGCAAACGCATCCACAGACATGCTGATTGCCAAGACAATGATCGCAATTGGGGACATGAGATTAGCGCCGGGCGGAGTATTTTATTCGACGAATCCGCACGTCCGCTGCGCACAAGATCGTCATTGCTTCATCAGTAATTTTTCGCAACTGACAACCCGCAAGTAGGGGTCATCAGGAAAAAAGTCAAGCAAAATCAAATAGTTAAATGCATTTAGTAGTCATTTGCAAGTGGGGAACGATGACGCGCATGGCATGTCCGCCTGTGTCGTTTTGTGTAAACGGAAATGGCACCGTTGACGTCAGATGGTTTTCACAAGAAGTCCGGCGGCCAGAGCATGGAACGCCTCGATGGCTTTTGGCAACACGTCCTGCGGATGGTCACTGGCAGCAATCCAGAGTGCCGCATTGAGCGCAATGCCGTTGAGCAGCCGCGCAGCGGCTTCCGCATCAACAGGTTTGAGGATGCCCTGTGCGGTGAGACGCGCCACTATTTGCTTTGTTGCCTGAAGACAGCCGCTCTGGCTCGGCCATTGCGAAGGATCGCCCAACACGGCGGGACCATCAAGCAGAACAATGCGTTGAACCTCCGGATCAAGCGCCATCTCGATATAAGCAGCGCCTTCGTCAAGCAAACCCTGCCAGTCATCACCGGCACGGGCACCGATCTGCTGCGCGCGGGCCGCCATTTCCGAATCGATCTGATCGACAACTGCCGCAAGAAGCCCCCGTTTATCGCCGAAATTGTGATAGAGCGCGCCTCTGGTAAGGCCGGCATCGGCGGTCAGTTCGTCCATCGAGGCGCCCGCGTAACCTTTTTCGGCAAATGCCTTTCGTGCGGCCGCAATCAGCTTGATGCGGTTCTCCTCCATCGTCTCGGCCCGTCGTTTTACCATTCTTTCCTCAATTTCATATACGCTGCGTATATCAACTTGACACGCAATGCCTGCGCGGTCTATTTCACATACGCATCGTATATCAGATGAAGTGGCCGTGTGTGAAGCTCCGTCGCATCGTGCCCATAGTTTTCCACTCAACAGCGAAGAAGCGAGATCAAGAATGACCCAACGTGAAGCAATCTTTCCTGCAAACCGGCATGCCCTTTATGAGGAACATGGCTATTCGGCAGCGATCCGATCCGGTGATCTCCTGTTTGTATCCGGGCAGGTTGGCAGCCGCGCCGATGGTACACCGGAACCTGATTTTGAACGGCAGGTTCAACTGGCGTTCGAAAATCTCAAAGCGACGCTGGACGCGGCGGGCTGCACGCTTGACGACATCGTTGACGTAACGACATTTCACACGGACCCGGAGAACCAGTTTGGAACCATCATGGCCGTCAAGCAGAAGATTTTCAGCACGCGGCCTTATCCGAACTGGACAGCGATTGGCGTGAACTGGCTTGCTGGCTTTGACTTCGAGATCAAGGTTATCGCCCGCATCCCCGCGAACGTCTGATTTGTTGCCGACCCGCTGGCGCGCGCACATATTCAACGAAATCGCCATGGTCCGATTGCAATAGGCCTTGCCGGGAGCAACGCTGTTCAATCAGACAAAATATAAATGAAATCAGGGTGGTGGCGGAGAGGAAGGGATTCGAACCCTCGAGACCGTTTAACGGGTCTACTCCCTTAGCAGGGGAGCGCCTTCGACCACTCGGCCACCTCTCCAAGGACGCTGACTAAAGATGAAACCCTTTGTTGGCAAGGACTTTATGCAGCTTCCTTGAAAAATCTGTGAATGTGAAGTTGACGCCGGAAAACCTGAGCAAACGCTGGTGACGGATCATTTCCGCAAAGTTTGATCTCTCTTCGTTCTCATCGGTAAAAACCAACCCAAACTTTGCGGCCAATGTCGTTAGGGAAGGCGCGGCAAGTTTCAGATATCTTTGCCGCTGGTCTGATTCTCATGCCCGTCCGCTGTTCGTAAGCCGCTCCGCAATGCGCATCCGGTTTATCTGCATGGCTTCGCCGGTCGGGTCCCAATCAGCGCACCATTCCAATGGAAATCCGACAAGCAATTGATCTGTGTTGGCAAACTGCGGCGAGTATCCGCGAGCAAGCATCTCGGCAATCAAGTGGGACTGTCGTTTGGCAAGATAACCAAGCCGTGGATAGAAAAATCGAACGTGACCGGTGCCAAGTGTGTAGTGCAACGGATTGCGTCTATCACTTGGTGTTTCGCCCCTGACTATTGCAGCTCTGACGAGCGCAAACACCCGGGGAAGCTCCCGATACTCTGCGACCAGATGGGGGCCAGTGAGTTCAGCTGGTGGAATGCAATTGATGCGGGTCAAGCGTCGGCCCTTCTTATCGTTAGAATCCTGATACTATCTGGAGGATCAATGCTCAAGCGTCTTTCAGCCGCTGCACACCGGCCAATGCCACGCGCAACGTTGGTTTCGCCGCCAGTTGTGTGACGTCCCGGCCGCCAACATCAAGCAAGTGGGAACTGGCCACATCGATGCGCGGTGCGCTACATTCCCCGCAAGCACGCAGCGCTGCTGCTGGGTCGATGAATATTGAGCGGGGAAACAGATGTCGATTGTACTTGCATCATTGGGCGCCATATTCATCTTCGCGGGGATCGGCGGGGCGTTCATCCGCATCATTATGTTGATCGTAAAAGCCCGGTCATTTCATCCTGAACTGCCCGATAAGCGCGCGCGATTGGCGCATGATCGATCCGTCATCAGGGCAGGGCTCGGAACAGTCTTCGGACTGCTTGGTCTTGCCATTGCCGGTCTGGTTTTGCTCTTGATCGCTTGATGCATATGACGATCTAATTTGACTGCACGCGTGCGTAGGCGAGCATAGCCCGCCCGTCCTGCAGGTCTTTCTCCAGAGTTTGCAGCATCATGCGAAACGCCTGCGCTTCGATATCCGATGCGCGCACAAATCTGATGGCGCCGATTTTACTGACGGAAACTTTGCCGAGGCGATCGGCCCAGTTTGAAGCCGCAGTCGCTCCTTCGTATTTTACAGCAAGATAAAGGCTGAGGTGATTCTTTTGCAGGGCCAGCCCAAGTATGGGCCACGCGATGGGACGGTCGGATGATTTGACGTTGTAGGCAAAGCGGCCATAGCCAATCATCGACATCCGCATACCCGGCATGCCCGCAGGCGTACCGGCGACGAACCATCTGGTCCAATCAGGCACTGCACTGCGTATCATCTCGTCAACGGCATGAAGATCGTTTTCGCGCGGCGGATCAAACTCAAAATATGCGGCAATGCTTGATGCGTTTACCTCGAACAATTTTGCGTTTCCCCATTTGTGACCGGAGCCATCATAGAGATCTTCAATCCATTCCGTTTGATCGCAATTGCTATAAGTGTCGGTTTGCGGTCCATCCAATCAGAATATCATACCGGGTTTATCGCATATGCTTGCTTGAGAACTCCCCATCGCATCAGATTGCACAACCATACCAGCCGGGATTGCTTAGCTTTGCTCCAGAACCACCACGCATGAATCAAGATCATTCGTCGCCAGATGAGCGTAGCGCATGGTCATCTGCAATGTCTGATGTCCGAGCCACATCTGCACACGCCGGATATCAATCCCGCCGCGCACCAGCCGTGAGGCGCAGGTGTGCCGCAAAATATGCGGGACGACCTGATCATCCGCCCCCAATCCCACCTCTGCCTTGGCCTCATTCCAGATGGCGCGGAAACGCACCTGATTATGCATGGAGAAGGGGCCTTTCAGGCGTCCGCGCGCGATCTGCGTCGCCTCATGCGCGCGTCTCGTCAGTGGAACCGTGCGGCTGCGCCCGGATTTGGTCAGCCAGAATGTCGCGCGGCTCCCCTGCAAATCATTCCAGCATAGCCCAATTGCTTCACCCAGCCGGCAACCCGTATCGACAAGAAAGACGCTGAGGCGATAGCTGTCCTCGCATTTGGCCCTGACGGCTGAAAACAGGCGCAATTCCTCTTCCGCTTCCAGAAAGCGAATGCGGCCTTGCCGCTCTTTCTGGCGACGAAATTCCGGCAGGTTGTAAATATCGCCCATCTTGCACGCTTTCCGGAGCAATTTGCTCAAGGCAGCCATCTTTCGATTGATGGTTGCATTGCTATTGCCGCGTTCGCGTAGCGTGCCGATCACAGAGTCCAGCATTTCCTGCGAAAAGACGCTGAAACGCTCGCCGACCAAAATCTCACTGATCTCTCCCAGGAAGGACTTCACATTGCCTTTGTGCGAACCTTCATCCCAGAGGACACTGATATAATGTGCCGTCAGTTCGCCGAGGGAATGGTCCTTGACCAGCCGTTTGGTTGCGTGATCCGTCGATGCGTAGGTGAGATTATATTGAAACCGCAGCGGGAAATTCACATCCGGCTGCCCGTTACCCATGGGTGACACTGTCATAATGATCGCACTCTAAATCTGAAAAATATGCATAAAGAAAATATACAACGAGTTGTAATCGTCTTTCAGAAAAGCGCAATCGGGTGTCTTATACAACTTTAGGCTAATAAAATCCCGTTTGATGAAGCCTTGCACAACCTCATCAACGACCAATGCCCATCGGTATTGTCCAAACATTTCAATATCTCCTCGGCCTGCGACCGGTTCGGATTCCTTTCTCGGTTAAATGTCTGTGCGCGCGATAACGAACGCTGAAAAAATGATGTTTGAATAAGTGTGTGTTGGGAAAATCCAACGCCGGAAAAACCCGGCGTTGGCTGTTCACGTCTCAGTATTTAGAAGTTGCGCTGGAAGCGGATCATACCGCCGAAGGCATCGTCGCCGCCCTTCTTGGCAATGGAGGTCGCCTTACGGTCCCCATCAAACTTGGTGTAGTTGAGTTCAGGTGTGATCTTGAAACCGGGCACCAGCTCATAACCAACGTTCAAGGCTGCCGCATAGGTGCCTTCGGACTCGTAAGCCAACTGGGCGTTAACCTCTGCTTTATCGGACACCTTGGCAGTCAAGCCACCCCAAACGGCCCAATCGCCGTTCCATGCGCCGTAATAGGAGGCGGTACGCTTCTCTTTGGTGTGATCACCATAACCGGACTGGTAACCACCAAGGACAAAGGCAGAGAGAGTGTCGGTGAGCTTCACATCCAAGCGTACTTTTCCAGCGAACTCTTCAACGACGGAGTCGTAACCGACAACGCCGGAGATACCACCCCAACCCTGCTCGAACTTAGCGCCAGCAACAATATGCGGCGTGTAGTCAGTGATCAGGTGATCCTTGTCGCCCTGTTCCAGACCAATCAAGGCCGAGAAGCCATTGCCACCGGCAAAAGTGTAGCTGACCTGGTTGCTCTGGTCGCCGGCATAGGCAATCACGCCGTCGTTGAACACGTTACCGGCAGAGCCGGTCCAGGTATCATAGAGCGAATCTGTAGTACCGATGCGGAAGCCGCCGAGTTCGATATAGGCGTTAGAAATCTCCGCGCCCTTGTTCTCGCCATTCTCGTAGTTGAAGCGTGTTTCGGCATAGGAGCGCAAAGTGCCAAGTTCGGTGTCCGAGCGCGCGTCAAAGCGAACGGTCGCGCGGGATTTCAACTTCCACGTGTTGAGTTTGCCGCCCTTGGAGACGTCATCGCCACCCTTGGCATCGAACCGCACATAGCCGCTGACCTTCAGGCAGGTTGCGCTGCCCGGGATATAATAGAAGCCTTTGCCGTATGCGTCGCAAACGCGAACGTATTCGACAGCTTCTGGCTCAGCGACAACAACTGCGTCTGCAGCGCGGGCGCCGGTTACTGCAACGAGGGCTGCAGCGGAGCCGAGTAGAAGGCTCTTAATGTTCATTTCTGACCTCCAGTCAAAGTTTGACCGGAAGCCTGGTTGATTACAGGAGATCAGCCTTGCAGTTTGGACGTCAGGTCAGGGTTCAATGCCCGACAGTTCCAGAGAACAAATTGACGATGAGGACGCCCGATATAATGAGAGCGAGGCCAATGATGGCCGGTAGATCCAGCGGTTGCTTGAACCAGAACCAGCCGATGGCTGCGATGAGCACGATCCCGGCGCCGGACCAGATTGCATAAACAATGCCAACGGGCATGGTTTTGACCAGGATCGACAGGAAATAAAAGGCTGCCGCATAGCCCGCCAGACAGATGAGAGACGGCCAAAGCTTTGTAAAACCATCAGCTTGTTTGAGCGCAGACGTCGCGGCCACTTCAAAGACTATGGCTACAACAAGATAGAAATAAGTCATGGCAGACCACCTGTCAGAATCAGCATGCAATCGGTTCGATTCGATTCACACGCAGTAAATATGCTGGTGATGGATGCCCGATTCCTCGCCAAAATGCCGTTCTGTTTCCGCCATCGGTATGGTCGATTTTATGAAAATCCGGTTACCTATATTAATGAGAGGTAAAGATTTCGCTGGCCCCGCGGCGATTTCGTGTCATTTGTGCAACAGGGATAAGGCATAGAGCCCCCTCGAGGTGTGGATGCCGACATTCGTGGTTGAAACCCGGGAGATGGCGAGTATGTTCGGTCGCAGAGGAAGGGCGTTCGCCGCATTTCTTCTTGGACTTAGGGGATGGGGACAAGGTTGTCCTTCAGCCAAATTGGAATGCCCAGACCCATTTTTAACTTTGACTGGAGGTCAGAAATGAACATCAAGAGCCTTCTACTCGGCTCCGCTGCAGCCCTCGTTGCAGTAACCGGCGCCCGCGCTGCAGACGCAGTTGTTGTCGCTGAGCCAGAAGCTGTCGAATACGTTCGCGTTTGCGATGCGTACGGCGCAGGCTTCTTCTACATCCCAGGCACCGAGACTTGCTTGAAAATCGGCGGTTACTTGCGTTACGACGCCAAGGGCGGCGACGAAGTTTATGCCGGTGGTGAACGCGGTACTTGGGGTAAGCAGACACGTGCAACTGTTCGTTTCGACGCTCGTTCGGAAACAGAACTCGGCACACTGCAGTCCTTCATCGAAACACGTTTCAACTACACGAACGGTGAAAACAGCGGCGGTCTGATTCCTCAGGCTTACATCCAGCTCGGCGGCTTCCGTATCGGTGTTGCTGACGAAATCTTCGGTTCGTGGACCGATTATGCTGGTGGCAAGATCATCAACGATGACGTGATCAACTATCAGTCCGGCACTTCCAACCAGGTTAGCTACACCTTCACTGGTGGCAATGGTTTCTCAGCAATCGTTGCTGCTGAACAGGGCCAGCGCGAAGACAACAACTACTACAACTACGACTATCGCATTGACGACTACATGCCACACGTTCTGGCTGGTGCGAAGTTCGAACAGGCTTGGGGCAAGGTCTCCGGCGTTGTTGGCTATGACTCAGTTGTAGAAGAATTCGCTGGCAAGCTGCGTTTGGATGTGAAGTTCACAGACACGGTTTCGGCTTTCGTCATGGGTGGCTACCAGTCCAACTGGGATGATCTGCATGACAAGGGTCAGCGCAACTGGTTCGGCACCTGGGAAGGTGACTGGGCAGCTTGGGGCGGCATCGAAGCCAAGGTTTCCGAGAAGGCCGTTGTTAGCGCACAGGTTGCTTACGAATCCGAAGGCACATGGGCAGCAACTGCAAACGTTGCATACGAACTGGTTCCTGGCTTCACGATCACTCCTGAAGTTAGCTACACCAAGTTCGACGGCGACCGTAAGACGTTCGCTGAAGGCCTGAAGGGCAACAAGGACGACGCAATCGGCGGTATGATCCGTTTCCAGCGTAACTTCTAATCCTTCTTAGGATTAAGTTGATCAAGACCCGGCAGCGCAAGCTGCCGGGTTTTTCTTTGCCGCTGATATAGAGCAAGTCCGGCAGCGCATCATTTGATGCCGGGCACCGTTTGGTGCCGGACACCATGTTGATATTCCTGATCACATGGGGCAAGACAGCATCTTGTCTGATTGCCATAAGGGAACATGCCCCACATGCACATTGTCAAAAGCTGGTTTTGGCCCGGTATCATCACCGTTGCATGTCTGACGACACTCGCCGGCTGGTTTCTCGCTGAACCCGTCGACCGGCAATTGACCGAAACGGTCAGCACGGCGCTGGAAGTCGACAATGGCTGGGCCAGTATCGAGGTCGAGGGGCGGGATCTGACCCTCAAAGGCGTGGCGCCGTCCGACGAAGCGCTCGCATCGGCGCTGAAAATTGCCAATGAAACCAATGGCATTCGTGTGGTTGAAAACGCAGCAACGCTTTTGCCACTGATCGATCCTTTCAGCTTCGTGGTGACAAAGTCCGATCAGGGGATTCTCCTGTCTGGAAATGTTCCCTACGGTGATACGCGCGCCAAACTTCTGGCAGCGGCCGAAAGTGCCATGCCCGGCATTGATATCATTGATGAGATGGCGGTCGCGCGCGGTGCGCCGAAGGGATTTATTGAACTTGCCAACTTCGCTTTGCAGCAGGCATCGCAATTGGTGAGCGGGGAGGTTAGTCTTGCCGGAGAGAGCTACAGCATCGATGGAACAGCCGCAAATGCGGCCGATTATGAGTCGATCACCAACGCATTGAAGACACAACTGCCGGGTAATGGTAAGGTCGGTGACGTAAAACTTGCACCTCCCGCCGTCAGCAATGCCGGATGAGAATCACAGGGCAGCCTACTCAACAGGAGCGTGAACAATGATGTATCTCATCACCAAGCTATGGTTTTTTCTGTTGGTGGCTGTTCTGGTCGGCTTTTATGTTGGCTGGTCGACCGCTGGCGAGAAACACAACTGAACGTCGTTGAAATTGGGGTAAAGAGCTATGGTCATCTTTCTTGTTCAATCCCTTTTGCTCATCGCAGCGGCCTTTATCATCGGCGCCATTTTAGGACGCGTTTTCAAACGGTTCTCTCCAAAAACGGATTCCGTGTCTGAAGAGTCAACCCGTGCTGCCGATGTGCGTCTGGCAGCAGCTGTCACCCCCGCCAATGACGATGTAAGCAAACCGGCAGCCGCGATGATACCCCCGGCGGAGCCGGTTCCTGCACTGGCTTCTTCCGCAGGTACGGCGATCAGTGCAGCTGCGAAAACGAAGACCAGAGCCCCCGGGAAAACCACCGCAAAAAACCTGCAGACGCGTCCGGTCAGGACGACTGAAGATGACAAACATCGTCCGGCAATTTTGAAGAATGCGCGGCGGGGCAAGCCGGACCAGTTGCTGGACATTGACGGTATCGGCAATGTCATCCAGTCCGAACTTTATGCACTCGGCGTGTTTCATTTCGACCAGATTGCCGGTTGGGATGCGGATCAGGCCGCATGGGTCAGCCGTGAGATCGGTTTCCCCGGTCGCGCGCATCGCGAAAACTGGATGAAGCAGGCGGCTGATCTGGCAAAGTCCGTACCCGAGGCGGCGATTAAATTGAAAGCTCCGGCAAAAGCCAAAGCGAAGGCGCCTGTCAAAAAGCCAGCGAAAACCTGATTATTCGCGCAGGTCGACGCCAGCCACAAAGGCCGCGATCAGATCAGGGATACGTCCGGTTTCAAGCAGGGGAGCGTGGCCCTGACCTGAAACATTGAACACCTGCAGCGAATTGTGCCGCCGCTGCATTTCCTCGACGGTTTCCTGTGCAAGCAGCTTTGTATTTTCGCCTCGGATAACCAGCAGCGGCAAATCTTTCATCAGATCGAACTGCGCCCACAGATCAGGCAATTTCTGCGTGTAATCAATGTTTTCCATCGTTTTCAGAAGGTTGGGATCATAGTCCGAGCGGATAACCCCATTGTCTTCACGATAGATCGCGCGGGCAAAACGTTGCCAGTCTTCACTGGTCAGAGCGGGGAAGTATTCACCATGCACCTGACGTTGCAAGTCGGCGGCATCGTTCCAGTTTGTGGGCTGACGCGCGCCGTTGAGGTAGCTGCCAATCTGCTGCAAGCCTTCAACTGATATTTCCGGCCCAATATCATTCAGGATGACACCCGCCAGCAATTGCGGGGCAATAGCTGCCAGAATATGGGTAATCAGACCACCTCTGGAGGTTCCCAGAAAGACAGCCTGATTGATTTGCAGATGAGTAAGACCGGCAATGACATCACCGGCTTCGACGCCGATATTATAATGTGACCAGTCTGGATCATAGGCAGAGCGCCCGCGTCCGCGATAGTCAAAGGTTATGACCGGACGTGGCGTTTGCGGATGCTGCGACAGGAAGAGCGCCAGTTCATGAAAATCACGGCTATTGCGGGTCAGTCCGGGCAAGCAGATGACGGGCAAATTACCGGTTTTCACCTCCGGTTGATACAGCCTGCCATAGAGTTGCAGGCCGTCAGGGGCACTAAAATGAATATCACGAACTGAATCGGCCAATCTGCAATCCTGTTGCTGGGAGCTTATCTTAGCGTTGCAGCCGTCCGGCGGTCAGATCGCTCTCGATCTGAGCCTTGCCGTACAGCCGGGATTTGTACACTTCGTAGTTTTCCATCACGCGTTGCACGTAATTGCGTGTCTCGGTGTAAGGAATGCGCTCGATCCAGTCGACCACCTCGTCGACGGATTTGCCGCGCGGATCGCCATAGCGTGAAACCCATTCATTGGCACGGCTGGGTCCGGCATTGTAACCGGCAAACGTCAGGACATAGGAGCCATCGAATTTGGCGATCTGCTCGCCCAGAAAGCGTGCACCCAGCGTTGCGTTATAGGCTGCATCACCGGTCAGCCGGTCTTTCGAATAGGAGATACCCGCGCGCTTGGCCACCTCTTTTGCGGTGCCCGGCAGCAATTGCAACAGGCCGCGCGCACCAGCGCTGGAAACCGCACCGGCATTGAATTCGCTCTCCTGCCGGGCAATCGCATAGGCGAGGGCGGCACCGGAGCCGGAAATATTGGCATTGGTGGGAATGGCGCCGATAGGGTGCGAGAGGGCGCCGACATCGATACCGCGCTGGGCCGCTGTCTTGCCCACACGCAGTGCAACAAAGTGATTGCTCTTGCGCTCTGCCATGACAGCCAGCAGCGCAAGTTCGCCGGGACTATCGAGTTCCTGGCTGAGGCTGGTGTAGAGCATGGCGGCGCGCTGGTCATAGCCCGTATCTTCCAGCCGCTGGATAGCACGCACCGCTTCGCGCTGGGCAAAGCGGGCGCGGTCGGCATCGGAAGGACGCGGATAGGGAAGTTGCAGGCTCGATTGCCCAAGCTTCGCCGCCGCCAACTGGCCGTAGAATGTGGTGCCATAGCGTGCCGCGCGGCTGTAATAGTCTTTGGCATTGCCGCCAGCGCCAGCTTCGGCGGAGCGGCCAAGCCAGTAATAGGCGCGTGAGGCCGACATGGGGCGCGACGAAATTTCCGCAATACGGGCAAAATGGCGCTGGGCCGTTTGCGGGTCTTTCAGCGCACGCAGGGCGTACCAGCCCGCATGAAACTCGGCTTCGGCCGCGACGGAAGGCGTTTCGGCACTGTGCATGGCTGCGATCGTATAGGCGCGTTTGGCATCGCCAATATCGAGGAGTTCACGCGAAAGCACGCGCCGCTCCACCCACCATGCATCCGGATCAATCAGCGATGCCGCATCGCGCGGTGCGGTGGCCAACACATCAGCGGCTTCCTTGAAACGCTCCTGACGGCGCAGATATTGCGCCTTGGCAAAGATATAGGCCGGGTTGGACTGCATGGAGCCATTGATATCGGCGAGCTTCTTGGCTGCATCAGGCGACTTCTGCAAAACGGCTGCAAAAGCGCTGTAAAGCGGCTCGGCATTGGCAAGCTGGGCAACGCGTCCGGCAGATTTCGCCTTGCCCTCATAAAGCATGGTCAGCATGCGCATCAGATGGTCCTCGCGCGGAATAACCTGCGCGAATTCCTTCAGAATCATCGCTTCCTGTGTGTCGTCGAGCTTCTTGGTACGCCAGAAGGGACCGAGAACCTGCCGGGCGCGGGCTGTGTTTCCAGTCGCGACGAAAGCGCGGGCGAGGATGATTGTGCCCTCTGCCGTTTGCGGCGGTGTGCCGCCAAAGGCGCTGATAACGGTGGCTGGAGCCGGATTCTCCTTATAGAGCGCCCGTTCCGAATTATTGCGGAAGGTCGCCATTCCCGGCCAGCCCGGCAGTTCAGCGGCGGCATGGGCAATTTCGGAGCTGGGAATACCCGGTGCATTCGACAGGCCAATGGCCCATGTCAGAATATGCCGGTCCAGCGCATTGACAGGCAGGCCGTTGCGAATGCCCAGCGCCTGCTGCACATCCCCGCTGGAAAGGGCGTCCAGACCGGTTTTAAGGCTGCCGGCAATGGCTGTGGGACTTGATGGCTGGGCGATCCCTGCGGTTGTGACCGGATCTGGCTTTGCCAGAATCTGTGCCGCCGGGCTGCTGCGCGTCTGTGTTGGTGCAAAGGGATTGAGTGCTGGTACGGGCGGTRTTGAATTTTGCGCAAGCGAAGCCGTCGTCACAAGCAGCGATGACGCAAGAAGAACATGACGCAAAACAGAAGTTCTCAGCATTCAGACAACCAGTTTATTCGAAAGGGGTCGCATCGCAGTCCCGGACCCAGAACTGTTGGATCAGATAATAATGGCGGACGTGTGAAGGCACTCTTAACGAAAGGTTATCACGATCCGTTGCTTTTGACGAAACCATCAATTGCTTTGCTGTTTTTCATCAAGGAAATCATCTTGCCCGGCGAAGGTTGCACGACTATGGTGCGCCACCTTATGGTCAGTACCATATCGGTTCTGCCATGAACCTAATCTTGTTTTCTTGGAGTTCACCATGCTGAAAGGCTCAATCACCGCTCTCGTCACGCCATTCGACCAAAACGGTTCGTTTGACGAGAAAGCCTTTCGTGCATTTCTCGGCTGGCAGATTGCTGAAGGCACCAATGGTTTCGTTCCTGTCGGTACGACGGGCGAATCGCCAACACTGTCCCATGCCGAACATAAGCGCGTGGTTGAGGTTTGCGTCGAGGAAGCCAAGGGCAAGGTTCCTGTTATTGCCGGTGCAGGGTCCAACAACACCCGTGAAGCCATTGAACTGGCTCAGCACGCGGAAAAGGCGGGCGCCGATGCCATTCTGGTTGTGACGCCCTATTACAACAAGCCGAACCAGCGTGGTCTCTATGCCCATTACAAGGCAGTGGCCGAATCTGTCTCGCTGCCGATCATCATTTATAATATTCCGGGCCGCTCTGTTATCGACATGACCCCGGAGACGATGGGCCAGCTGGCGCACGACTTCAAGAATATTGCTGGCGTCAAGGATGCGACCGGCAAGATCGAACGCGTCTCAGAGCAGCGCATCACCTGCGGGCTGGATTTCATTCAACTATCCGGTGAAGACGCGACAGCGCTCGGCTTTAACGCCCATGGCGGCGTTGGCTGCATTTCCGTAACCTCGAATATCGCTCCGCGCCTTTGCGCTGAATTCCAGGCAGCGACCCTTCGGGGTGATTATCCGGCTGCACTGGCCATTCAGGATCGCCTGATGCCGTTGCACAAGGCACTCTTTATCGAGCCAAATCCAACCGGCCCGAAATATGCGCTTGCCAAGCTCGGCAAGATGAACAATTCGCTGCGTTCCCCGCTCGTCCCGATTGAAGCGGCAACCGCCGAACGCATTGATCAGGCGATGAAACATGCGGGGCTGATCAACTGATAATTCAGTTGGAAAGTACTATATAAACCTCATGAATAAGCCCAAAGCTGCCAAAAAACCCATAACGGTTAACAAGATCATTGCTGAGAACCGCAGAGCGCGCTTCAATTTCGAGATTCTCGACACGATGGAGGCTGGCATTGTGCTGCAGGGCACCGAGGTGAAATCCCTGCGCAACAACCAGTCGAATATTGCGGAAAGCTATGCCAGCCTTGAGAATGGCGAATTCTGGCTGATCAATTCCTATATCCCCGAATATCTGCAGGCCAACCGCTTCAACCACGCCCCGCGCCGCCACCGCAAGCTGCTGGTCAGCAAGCGCGAAATGGCGCGGCTGGCACAGTCGGTTGATCGTGAAGGCATGACGGTCGTGCCATTGAAGCTCTATTTCAACGATCAGGGCAGGGCCAAGCTTGAACTCGCGGTCGCACGCGGCAAGAAGCTGCACGACAAGCGCGAGACGGAAAAGCAACGCGACTGGAACCGCGAAAAATCCCGCCTGCTACGCGATCGCGGTTGATTATTCTGGTTGTGAGGTACGTTTGATTTGCAGGGCCGTTGTGGTGGCGCTCACCAACGTTGCAGTTGCGGTTCGTGGTTCGACAAGCTCACCATGAGGGAGATGGGTGATGTAACGCTGATCACCGGCGTTGCAGAACTTGGCTCCCTGCAATCCTCACTCTCCCTCATGGTGAGCCTGTCGAACCACGCACCACGAACCGTCGGCGCTCACCCCCTCTGCCCTGTCGGGCATCTCCCCCACAAGGGGGGAGATCAGCTGTCAGTACCGCCTTTGCACAATTTGAAACGTTTTCGATTGTGCAAAGGCGTTCATGTCAATGTGATCTCCCCCCTTGTGGGGGAGATGTCCGACAGGACAGAGGGGGGTGATACATCCACCAACATTGCAGTTGCGGAACAAGCTTCCCCATCACCACACTCGCTTTTGCGTCTGGCTATTGAAAAGGTGGGAAAGACGGGCGATCCAAAAGGGAACGCGGGTGTCTTTATTGGTAGTGTAGTTGGTGCGTTCCCCGGAGATTTTCCTGTTTGAGCCAAGAAAATAACCGGATCACCCGTCTCGATGACTGGTTTTACCCTTCTGAGATAAAACCGCTTCCCCTGCGGTTGGGTTCTCCCCGCAGACGAAATCACCGATCCTTTCCTGACTTCAGAAAGTTTCCGGAGCATTCCCGCCGGAAAGGACACCATCAGAATAAGCCATGTGGGATGGTGTTGGATAAGTTGGTATGATTTATTTTGAAAAGAGGTGGTTGCAGTAACATGGGTCGTGGTTCGACATAACAACCATGAGGGAGACGGAGGGTTGCAAGGTGCTCTATTCTGCACCGGTTGGCGATTAGCATTGCAGCCAACATTCTCCCTCATCCTGAGCCTGTCGAAGGGCGCGACAATGGTTGTGCAATCCACCCATCTCCCTCATGGTGAGCTTGCCCCTTATTCTACACCACCTCATCCAAATACGTCCGCACCGCGGCAAACACGCTCTTGAACATGGGTTCAGTCAATCGCCCTGTGTTGGTGTTGTAGCGCGAGCAGTGATAGCTGGAAAAAATCCTGATATTGCCGATATCCGACTGCCCGCCATGACTGAACGGAAACTTGGCAACCGGTTGCTTTAGCGCACGCACGGTGGATTGGTGCGCGATGGTGCCGAGAGTGACGATGGCACGCAAATTTTGGAATTGCTGGATCGACGGCGTCAAGAACCGGCGGCAATTGTTGATTTCAGCGCCAACAGGCTTGTTCTCGGGCGGAACACAGCGCACAGCATTGACGATCGATGTATTGAGCAGTTCCAGGCCATCATCCGGGCGCGCGGCAAACGTGCCGCGGGAAAAGCCGAACTCGGACAATGTGCCGTAGAGCAAATCGCCGGCATAGTCTCCGGTAAATGGGCGGCCCGTCCGGTTGGCTCCGCGTAAGCCGGGCGCTAATCCGACAATAAGCAGCTGTACGGATTCAATGCCGCCAGCCGGGAGGAACGCTGGAACCGGGGCATTGTGCCAGGTCGGTTCTTTCACACGCCATCCGGCGATGAAATCATGCAGGCGAGGACAGATCGGGCAATCGGGGGAGGGTTCTACGGTCATAGGGCGCTAGAAAGCACAATGCCGCACGGTTTTCCATGCGGCATCTCCACGTCTTTCAGCAAATATCAATAGTCGACTTGTTCTTCTTCGACACGGCGCGGTGCCCGCTCCGACGGCTCGCGGCCGATTTCCGTGCGCAACGATGTCAGGTCGATGAAATGATCAGCCTGACGGCGCAACTCATCCGATATCATCGGCGGCTGGGTCGAAAGGGTCGAGACAACACTGACCTTGCGGCCCTTGCGCTGCAAGGCTTCCACCAGCGAGCGGAAATCGCCATCGCCGGAGAAGATAACAAAATGGTCGACGGTATCGGTCAACTGCATGGCGTCGACAGCAAGTTCGATGTCCATATTGCCCTTGATCTTACGACGGCCGGCAGAATCAGTGAATTCCTTCGCAGGCTTGGTAACGACCTTGTACCCGTTATAGTCGAGCCAATCGATCAAAGGACGAATGGAGGAGTATTCTTGATCTTCAACAAGCGCAGTGTAGTAATACGCGCGAAGCAAATAACCTCTCTTCTGAAAAGCTGTAAGAAGCTTGCGATAATCAATATCAAATCCCAGTACCTTTGAGGCTGCGTAGAGATTTGCACCATCGATAAACAAGACGATCTTTTCACGTGGATCAAACATAATAATGTTCCATTTCAAAAAGGTGAGCTTCAATTTCAAATCAGCTTGGCAGTAATACAGCTCGATCTGATCTTATACGTAAGTAGCATATTTACTACGTCGGGTTCGGCTAAAAGCCAATACCTCGCCGGAAAATTTGTCCGAAATTTGGACAGATGTGCTCAATATATGGTGATCATTTTTTGGTCGCTCAACAGATGTTATGCAATAGCTCGACGGCTTTTGCTTGTTTTTTCTGCGCAACCGCGTTATGTCCGGCTTAATCCGCTAATTCAGTTAAAAATGAAAGGGGCAGTTCATGGCCCGCGTCACTGTTGAAGATTGCGTTGACAAGGTCGAAAACCGGTTCGAACTGGTTTTGCTCGCCAGTCACCGCGCGCGCCTGATTTCGCAGGGTGCAGCGATCACCATCGATCGCGACAATGATAAGAACCCGGTTGTTGCGCTGCGTGAAATCGCCGACGAAACCTTGTCACCGGGCGATCTGAAGGAAGACCTCATCCACTCGCTGCAGAAGCATGTGGAAGTGGACGAACCGGAAGCCGTTGCCGTTGTTGCGCAGGTCACATCAGGTGACAGCGAAGGGGGCGAGATTATCGAAGCGGATGCAGACGACAATGTTTCCTTCGACAGCATGTCGGAAGAAGAATTGCTGGCCGGTATCGAGGGCTTGGTAGCTCCGGAAAAAAGCGACGATTATTAATCAAATGTCGCGCTTGAAGCGCGACCGATTGCCAGTTCAGGCTATCTTGATGCGTCGCAGTCTTTCTGCGGCGCATTATTTTTGCGTCTTGGTAACGCAATTACCATATATCGCTTGATAATTTAGAGTTTTGAGTTTGGAGGCTACCGTCCATGATGCGTCAGTATGAGCTTGTCGAGCGTGTTCAGCGTTACAAGCCTGACGTCAATGAGGCGCTGCTCAACAAAGCCTATGTTTATGCCATGCAGAAGCATGGGCATCAGAAGCGCGCATCGGGCGATCCTTATTTTTCCCATCCGCTCGAAGTTGCCGCAATCCTCACCGACATGCATCTGGATGAGGCGACGATTGCCATCGCATTGCTGCATGACACAATCGAGGACACGTCAGCGACGCGGCAGGAAATCGATACGCTGTTCGGCCCCGATATCGGCAAGCTGGTCGAGGGGCTGACCAAGCTGAAAAAGCTTGATCTTGTCTCCAAGAAAGCGGTTCAGGCGGAAAATCTGCGCAAACTGCTGCTGGCGATTTCCGACGATGTACGCGTGTTGCTCGTCAAGCTTGCTGACCGCCTGCACAATATGCGCACACTGCATCATGTGCCGCCGGACAAGCGCCTGCGCATCTCGGAAGAAACCATGGATATCTATGCGCCGCTTGCGGGCCGCATGGGTATGCAGGACATGCGCGAAGAGCTGGAACAGCTGGCTTTCCGCTATATCAATCCGGAAGCCTTCAATGCGGTGACCAATCGGCTCGCCGAGTTGATGGAGAAAAACCGTAGCACGCTGGCGCAGATCGAGGCCGATCTTTCCAGCCTGTTCGAAAAGCACGGCATCAAGGCCAGTGTCAAAAGCCGCCAGAAGAAGGCATGGTCGGTCTTCCGCAAGATGGAAAGCAAGGGCCTGTCCTTCGAACAGCTCTCGGACATTTTCGGCTTCCGCGTCGTCGTTGATACGGTTGGCGATTGCTACAATGCGCTTGGGATCATCCATACGACGTGGTCGATGGTTCCGGGGCGCTTCAAGGATTACATCTCGACGCCCAAACAGAACGATTATCGGTCAATCCACACGACCATTGTCGGGCCGTCGCGCCAGCGTGTCGAACTGCAGATCCGCACGCGCGAGATGAATGATATTGCCGAATATGGTGTGGCTGCCCATTCGATCTACAAGGATCGTGGCAGTGCCCAGAATCCGCATGTGATTTCGACTGAGACCAATGCCTATGCATGGCTGCGGCAGACCATCGAGGCGCTGGCGGAAGGCGACAATCCGGAAGAATTTCTCGAACATACCAAGCTCGAACTGTTTCAGGATCAGGTTTTTTGTTTCACGCCGAAGGGCCGTCTTATTGCTTTGCCGCGCGGCGCGACGCCAATTGATTTTGCCTATGCGGTGCACACCAACATCGGCGACAGCTGCGTTGGCGCCAAGGTCAATGGCCGCATCATGCCGCTGATGACCGAGCTGCATAATGGCGATGAAGTGGAAATCATCCGTTCCAAGGCGCAGACGCCGCCAGCCGCATGGGAATCCGTCGTCGTTACGGGCAAGGCGCGGGCTGCTATCAGGCGTGCAACGCGCATTGCCGTGCGCAAACAATATTCCGGCCTTGGCACGCAGATTCTTGAACGGGCGTTTGAACGGGCGGGTAAGGTCTATTCGCGCGATGAGTTGAAGAAGGGCCTGCCGCGTCTGGCACGCAAGGAAATCGATGATGTTCTGGCGGCTGTTGGTCGTGGTGAATTGCCATCCTCCGATGTCATGAAGGCGGTTTATCCTGAATATCAGGATTCAAAGCCCAAGCCGACACCAACCGAGCGCGAGGAAGGCTGGGTCAATTTCCGCAATACATCGGGCATGATTTTCAAGATACCCGAAGGCAGCGAAGGCACGACAGGCTGGGAGCCAGGCGGCCCGCACGCCCTGCCGATCCGTGGTGCCAGCCCTGATATGCCCGTGCATTTCTCGCCTGAGGGTGCGGTGCCCGGCGACCGCATTGTCGGTATTCTGCAGCCGGGCTCGGGCATGACGATCTACCCGATCCAGTCGTCCGCGCTCATGGCCTATGATGATCAGCCGGAACGCTGGATCGATGTGCGCTGGGATATTGACGAGAGCAGGCGGGACCGGTTTCCGGCGCGGATCAATATTTCTGCGATCAATGCACCGGGATCACTGGCGGAGATCGCCGAAATCATTGCGGCGAACGAAACCAATATTCATAATCTCTCCATGGTCCGCACGGCGCCTGACTTTACGCAGATGATCGTAGATCTGGAGGTCTGGGATCTGAAACATCTCAATCGGATTCTGTCGAAACTCAAGGAAAGCAAATGCGTCAGTGATGCGCAGCGCGTGAACGGATAGAGGGTACATATGAACACGGATGAAGTTCTTCAGGTATTTCGCGAAGCAGGGGCAGTGCTCGAAGGGCATTTTATCCTGACATCGGGCTTGCGCAGCCCGACATTCCTGCAAAAGGCCCGCGTGTTCATGCATGCTGACAAGACCGAGCGTGTCTGCCGGGCTCTTGCCGACAAGATCAGGGATGCTGGTCTTGGCCAGATCGATTATGTGGTTGGGCCGGCGATTGGCGGCATTATTCCGGCTTACGAGACGTCACGCCACCTCGGCGTTCCCGCCATCTGGGTCGAACGGGAAAATGGGGTGTTCCGGCTGCGCCGCTTCGAGATCGCCAAGGGTGCCCGCGTTGTGATTGTCGAAGATATTGTCTCGACGGGCTTGTCGATCCGCGAGACTGTCACCACCTTGCAGGAACTGGGGGCCGATGTTCTGGCCGCTGCCTGCATCATCGATCGCTCTGCCGGAAAAACAAATGTCGGCGTGCCGTTGATCGCACTGGCGGAATATGAAGTACCGGCCTATCCTGCGGATCAATTACCACCCGAGCTTGCCGCAATTCCGCCCGTTAAGCCCGGTAGTCGTAATATCTGATTAACCATAAGAAGACAGCGCCTGAGACAGTTGCACACTCGCTGGCTCCGGCACCGAGGAACCTGAATACCAATGCTTTTCAAACGGCGTATCAAACCGGGCTTCCGTGAACGGATGCGTATTGCGCTGTGGCCACGCCGCTCCGTTGGCCGCTCCCTGCGCTATTTTGGCAAGCGCGTGCTGCGGCTGCGGGCGACGCCCCACGCCATTGCGGCAGGTCTTGCAGCGGGTATTTTTTCCTCATTCATTCCCATTCTTGGCGTGCATATTGCTGTGGCGCTGGCCATTGCCTGGATCATTGGCGGCAATATAGCCGCCGCTATTCTCGGCACGACGCTCGGCAATCCGCTCTTTCTGCCTGTCATCTGGGGCGCGACGCTGGAAGTTGGGCGTTTTATCCTGAGTGGCGGTCCGAGCGACGAACCTTTCCCGCATCATCTCGGCCATATGCTGCGGCATCTGGATTTCGTTGAGTTGTGGGGACCAATTGTCAAACCCATGCTGATTGGCGCAGTTCCCTTGGGATTGATTGCCGCCCTCATTGTCTATTTCCCGACCCGCTGGATCGTTGCGAGCTTTCAGAATCGCCGCAAGGCCGGGTTTCGCATGGAAAAGGTCGCTGAACCGTCATGATCATCGGGATCGGCAGTGACCTGATCGATATACGGCGCATCGAAAAGACATTGGAACGGCATGGCGAGCGTTTCATCAACCGGGTGTACACATCCGTCGAGCAGGCCAAATCCGAGCGGCGTAAACAGCGTGCGGCATCCTATGCCAAGCGCTTTGCCGCCAAGGAAGCCTGCGCCAAGGCGCTTGGTACAGGTCTTTCTCATGGCGTTTTCTGGCGTGATATGGGTGTTGTGAACCTGCCCAGCGGTGCGCCGACGATGCGTCTCACCAATGGTGCAGCCAAGCGTCTCGATGCGATTCTCCCCGCTGGCCATACGGCAAAAATCCATGTGACCATCACCGATGATTTTCCTCTTGCACAAGCATTCGTGATTATTGAAGCGTTGAAAATCGAACAATAGCCGTATTCAAACGTCATTGAGCTTGACCAAGCGGCATTGCCCCCTGCCAATTCAGCGGTTAAGAGGGGGCACGTTACAAATTTGGAGATATGACGAGCGTGAGCGACAAATCTGTTGTGAAAAAATCTGGTGGTCTTGGTGAGACGATCAGCGTTATCGTGCAGGCTCTGCTGCTCGCTCTGGTTATCCGGACTGTGCTGATTCAGCCGTTCAACATTCCGTCCGGCTCGATGCGCCCGACTTTGCTTGAGGGCGATTATCTCTTCGTCTCGAAATTCTCCTATGGCTTTTCGAAATATTCAATTCCGCTGTCGCCCAACCTGTTTTCGGGCCGCATCTGGGGCAGCGAACCGCTGCGCGGCGATGTGGCCGTTTTCCGCACGCCTGCTGATACGTCGATTGACTACATCAAGCGCGTGATTGGCTTGCCCGGCGATAAGGTGCAGGTGCGTGAGGGCGTTGTTTATATCAATGGCGTTGCGGTACCGCGTGTCAAAGTTGGCCAGATCAACAATCCTGATGTGACTGAAAAGCCTTTTCCGATTGATGTTTATCGCGAAACACTGCCAAACGGCGTCACCTATGATACGCTTGATCTGATCCCGAACGGTCTTGGCGACAATACCCGGGAGTTCACTGTTCCGGCAGGTCAGTTTTTCATGATGGGCGACAACCGGGACAATTCCGCCGATAGCCGTTTTGAGCTGGGAACCGTGCCGCTGGAGAATTTCATCGGTCGTGCCAACATTATTTTCTTCTCCATTGCTGACAAGGCAAGCCCGCTGGAAATCTGGCGCTGGCCGACGGAAATGCGCTTCGACCGGTTGCTGCGCAGCGTGAATGGAACCTCCTTCACCCCAAAGAGCCAATGAGCCGCCTATGAACCTGTCCGCAGACGCCGTTCGCAGGCTGGAGGAGCAGACGAGCCACACATTTCGCGATCTTAGCCGCCTTGAGCGCGCGCTGACCCATGCCAGCGCCCGCCAATCGGTTGGATCGGATTATGAGCGGCTCGAATTTCTGGGTGATCGCGTCCTTGGGCTAGTCATTGCAGAAATGCTGTTTCGCGCCTATCCGACGGCCAGCGAAGGCGAGCTTTCGCTTCGTTTGAACTCGCTCGTCAACGCCGATACATGTGCAGATGTGGCTGATGAAATCGGCCTGCATGAGTTTATCCGCACCGGTTCCGATGTGAAGGGACTGGCTGACAAAAGGCTGAAAAGCCTGCGTGCCGATGTGGTGGAATCGCTGATTGCAACGATTTATCTGGACGGCGGGCTGGAAGCGGCGCAAC
This sequence comes from Phyllobacterium sp. TAF24, assembly GCF_052113785.1. Taxonomy (NCBI): domain Bacteria; kingdom Pseudomonadati; phylum Pseudomonadota; class Alphaproteobacteria; order Hyphomicrobiales; family Phyllobacteriaceae; genus Phyllobacterium; species Phyllobacterium sp. TAF24. The sequence goes on from NZ_JBFRDN010000010.1 coordinate 103,697, forward strand.
CTTTCATCCAGCGTTACTGGGATGCCCGTTCGCGCGAGATCAACTCGGCGCAGCGTGATCCCAAGACAGAACTACAGGAATGGGCGCATCAGCAGGATGGTGCCCAGCCTTTATACAGCGTGGTCGAGCGCACCGGGCCTGACCATGACCCACAATTTACGGTAAAGGTAGAGGTGAAGGGCTTTGCGCCTGCCACCGGCATGGGACGCTCCAAGCGTATTGCCGAGCAGGAAGCCGCCGTTGCCTTGCTTTACCGGGAAGGCGTCCGTCAGAAGACGCAGGAAGAGGGACAAAAATGACCGATCAGGAACTAACACCGGAGGCGGCACAGCCAGAAGGCCCGACACGTTCGGGCTTTATTGCTTTGATTGGCGCCCCCAATGCCGGCAAGTCGACGCTGGTCAATCAGCTGGTCGGCAGCAAGGTTTCGATCGTCACCCACAAGGTGCAGACAACGCGGGCGCTGGTGCGCGGCATTGTCATTCACGACCGCACCCAGATGGTGCTGGTCGACACGCCCGGTATCTTCAAACCAAAACGCCGTCTCGACCGCGCCATGGTGACAACCGCCTGGGGTGGTGCCAAGGACGCGGATATTGTTCTGGTGCTGATCGATGTCGAACAGGGCATCGACGAAGAGGCGGAAGCCATTCTTGCCAGCCTGCATGAGAAGAAGCGCAAGGTCATCCTCGTTCTCAACAAGGTCGACCGTATCGAAGCACCGAAACTTCTCGAACTGGCTCAAAAGGCCAATGAGAAGATCAATTTCGACAAGACATTCATGATTTCGGCGCTCAAAGGCTATGGCTGCAAGGATTTGCTGAAATATCTGGCCGACAATCTGCCAGAAGGCCCATGGTATTACCCGGAAGACCAGATTTCCGACATGCCAATGCGCATGCTGGCGGCGGAAATCACCCGCGAGAAGCTTTTCCTGCGTCTGCATAATGAACTGCCCTATTCATCGACCATCGAGACTGAAAGCTGGGAAGAAAAGCCTGATGGCTCCGTTCGCATCCAGCAGGTGATCTATGTCGAGCGTGACAGCCAGAAGAAGATTGTGCTCGGCCATGAAGGTCAGGCGATCAAGTCCATCGGTCAGGCGGCCCGCAAGGAACTGATGGAAATCCTTGAACAGAAGGTTCACCTGTTCCTGTTCGTCAAGGTTCGTGACAATTGGGGCAATGACCCGGAACGTTACCGCGAAATGGGCCTTGAATTCCCGCACAGTTAGCGCGAGTCTCGCCTGATGGAATGGCGAGACGAGGGAATCATACTCGGGACGAGGCGGCACGGGGAAACCAGTGCGATCCTCGAACTGATGACGCGCGAGCATGGCCGCCATATGGGGTTGGTGCGCGGCGGACGTTCGCGCCGTATGCAACCGCTGCTGCAGGCGGGAAACCGTGTGGATGTGATCTGGCGTGCGCGTATCGACGAACATCTCGGCATGATGCAGATCGAACCCGTATCCTTTGCCGCCGCACGGTTGATTGAGCAGCCCGTCGGGCTTTACGCGCTGCAACTGGCTGCCGCTCATTTGAGACTTTTGCCGGAGCGCGATCCGCATCAGGGCCTGTTTGAAACACTCGCCATTATCCTTGAGCATTGCGACGACCCGCTGATCTCGGGGGAACTTCTCCTGCGCTTTGAGGTGATGATGCTGGAGGAGCTGGGCTTTGGCCTTGATCTGAAACGCTGCGCGTCGACGGGAAGCGCCGAAAACCTTGCCTATGTCTCGCCCAAGTCAGGCCGGGCCGTATCGCGCGATGCGGGCGCACCGTGGGCCGACAAGCTTCTGGTGATGCCGCCGTTTATGATCAGCTCAAAGGTGCGGGTCGCATCGCTGACGGAGCTTGTCGATGCGTTTCGCCTGACGAGTTTCTTCTTTACCCGGCACGTCTGGGAGCCAAGGGCGCTCAAAGCGCCGGAGTCGCGTGACGGGTTTCTGACCGCTGTTTCAAGATCGATATCAAAGGCGGCAGGGCAGGGTCCGGCGGCCGAGGAAAGGTCCGTGCTTCCATGAGTTCAGAGACTATCGCATTTCCCGGCGGCATTGGTACGCTGCCCCTTGCCGATCTGGCCAAACGCAGCGGCCTCGACATCCTGCAGGCCATGCTGCGAGGCGAATATCCCGCACCACCCATAGCCAAAACGCTGACCTTTAATCTGCATGAGGTGGAGCTGAACCGGGTCGTCTTCAAAGGCATTCCAGCGCGCGAACACCTCAATCCAATGGGCGGTATTCATGGTGGCTGGATTGCAACCTTGATGGATTCGGCGCTCGCCTGCTGTGTCATGACCACGCTGAAGCCGGGCGAGGCCTATACGACTGTCGAATTCAAGGTGAACCTCGTGCGCCCTGTCTCACCCGATACGGGTCCGGTGTTCTGCGAGGGCAAGCTCGTGCATCGCGGGCGGACGCTGGCAACATCGGAAGCTTTCCTGCGCGACGCAAATGGCAAGCTGCTGGCCCACGGCACCGAAACCTGCGCAATCTTCCCGCTTGAAAGTTTTATGCGCGGCGGTTGAATCAGCCGACGAGATACAATTCAGATTGTTGATTGTCCCGGTACAGTGACTTATTTGAGGCACGTTGTATGGGCCTATGAGAGCGAGTTCGAGAATGACAATTTCCAATGACGACGATCTGATCAAGCTGCAGGAAATTGGAAGAATTGTTGCCGATATCTTGGCGGCGATGGGTGCGGCACTGGAACCGGGAATGACCACAGCCGAGCTTGATGGGCTTGGACGGGAGCTTCTTGATGCAGCCGGGGCACGATCTGCGCCGGAACTCACCTATGGATTTCCGGGAGCCACATGTATCAGCGTCAACGAAGAAATTGCTCATGGTATTCCAGGCTCGCGCCGCATCGCTGCTGGCGATCTTGTGAACATTGACGTATCCGCTGAGAAGAATGGTTTTTTTGCCGACACCGGAGCGTCGTTTGCCGTGCCGCCTGTTTCGCGTGTTGTGGAACGCCTTTGCCGTGACGGCCGTCGTGCTATGTGGACCGGCTTGCGGCAGGTCGGTGCAAACAAGCCAATCGCAGGGATTGGCAATGCAATTGGTACATTTGCCCGCAAGAATGGCTATACACTCGTGCGCAATTTGGCTAGCCACGGTGTCGGCCATTCTCTGCACGAAGAGCCGACTGAAATTTCGACGTGGCCTGATCATTCCGAACGCCGGTTCATGAACGAGGGATTGGTATTTACCGTCGAACCATTTCTGTCATTGGGTGCAGAATTTGCAGAAGGTGGTGAAGACGCATGGACATTGTACAGCGAACCGCGCGCCTTGACTGTCCAGTATGAGCATACGGTGGTTGCAACCCGTAACGGACCTTTGGTTGTCACATTGCCGGTCGGGGCCCACTGACACCACCGCTGAAACGCCCTAACCGGTTAAAGTGGAACCTCTTCTGCGGACAGTCTTTTGTGCAAACCGGCCTTAACCTTTTCATAAGACCGCTGACGCAATACGTGGACGGCATCGCTATCCGGCGATGCGCGGGGAATGGGATCAGTACATTCACAATAGCGACCGAATTCTGACGCGCAGATAAAAGACGCTAAGTGCGAGAAGGGAAATCCCAACCTTAGGCCACAGCTACGATTACATGTGCCTGAATCTTGGCGGCAACCTCGCCGCTGCCATGTCTATCGGCAATCACGGACGCGACGTAGTCGGTTGCAGATTCCAATTTCCCGGCGTCTCTGGCCTGGATTTCGTTGCGAAGAACAGTTCCCTGACAATAGGCAATGGCGGGAAGGCGCGGCGAGGATGCACGGCTTTGTTCGGCTCTCGTGTCGATCACCACGCGGGAGAAACCTGAGTCCTCCAGCTCGCTACGGATCAATGCCGTATCGTGGTAGCCGTGCGGCGTGCGTGCCAGAAAGCGTGGCGGATCGTTCGGAAACATCTTTGCGAGAGCATTCGTCACATCGTCCGCAAATACGTTCTCCTCGATACGATCCCATACGTTGAACAAAAAATGTCCTCCTGGCTTCAAGACCCGCTTTGCTTCCCGGTAACCAGATGAGCGGTCAGGAAAGAACATCGCGCCGAACTGGCAACAAACGAGATCGAAGGTTGCGTTTTCAAACGGTAGCGCCAGAGCATCCGCTTGGCGCCATTTGATCCGGCTGTCGCGAGGTTGTCGCGATGCGGCGTAGTCGATCATCGGCTGGTTGAGGTCGGTTGCGACATAGCTTGCGCCCGGTGATAGTCTTGGCGCTAATGCGCGTGTGACAACCCCGCTGCCCGCAGCGATTTCCAAAACGGCACTTGGCGACAGGGACGCCGCTCTTTGTGCAATATCCGCCGCATACGGCTCGAAAATCAACGGCACCATGTAGCGGTCGTAATTTTCCGGAATTGAACCGGCGAACACCTTGTCAGTTTCCAACATTGCCTATTGCCGGGCCCCGTTCGATCGCTCGCAAGACTAGCACATAATTGGCTGCATGGGGATCATTCGCGAGCGATCCGATATAACAGACTCGCATCAATCCGCCTTTGGTCGCGCGTGTGCGGGTCCGCGCCCTAACCCGCCCATGAAACGGCAATTTGCACAAAATTGCTGCGCACAAGTGTGAATTCCCGTCAAATAATATGAAAACCCGCTGGTTTTTCCCGCATATCCTGTCAAACATTGGCGCGACGCAGACATAAGCGTTGGGGGAATGCGCGGTCCAATGTGGCTGCTGGGAGGTTGGAATGGATGGTTTTCTGGCGGGCCTGAAGGCTGCCGTCGATACAATGGGACCAACGGTCCTGTTGCCGATTGTGATTTTTATCATTGCTGTGGTGCTCGGTGCCAAGGTGGGGCGCGCGTTCCGTGCGGCTGTTACCATCGGCGTGGCATTTATCGGTATCAATCTTGTGCTCGGTCTGATGCTCACATCGATTGGCGATGTGGCCAAGGCGATTGTGACCAATACCGGCATTCAGCGCGACATTGTTGATGTGGGCTGGCCATCAGCTGCCGCCATCGCTTTTGGTTCCTCGGTGGGCCTGTGGGTCATCCCCATCGGCATCGCTGTCAACATCGTGCTGCTTCTGACGCGCCTGACGCGTACGCTTAATGTCGATGTGTGGAATTTCTGGCACTTTGCCTTCATCGGTTCGCTCGCCGTCGCGGCCACAGACAGTCTTGTTTACGGCCTGATTGTTGCGGCGCTGATGGTGGCGTTGTGTCTGCTGTTTGCCGATTGGTCGGCCAAGGCGGTACAGCAATTCTACGGCATCCCCGGCATTTCCGTGCCGCATCTGGCGTCGGCGCAAATCCTGCCGATTGCCATTGTGCTGAACTGGATCATCGACCGCATTCCCGGCATCAACAAGATCGAAATCAACACCGAGACCTTTGAAAAGCGTTTCGGTGTGTTTGGCGAGCCGGTGATTCTTGGCTTGATCATCGGTCTCGTGCTGGGTGTCATCGCCTATTACAACGCCGGGGATTTCGGTGTGGTTCTGAGCAAGGTCCTGCAAACAGGCATGACACTGGCGGCGGTGATGCTGCTGCTGCCGCGCATGGTCAAGATTTTGATGGAGGGACTGCTGCCGGTTTCCGATGCGGCACAGGCTTTCGTCAAGAAACGGACAGGCGACCGCGAGTTGCTGGTGGGTCTCGATTCGGCAATCCTGATTGGCCATCCCGCCGCGATTTCCTCATCGCTGATCCTCGTGCCCATCGCGATCATCCTGTCGATCATCCTGCCGGGTAATCGCGTCATTCTTTTTGCTGATCTAGCGGTTATTCCTTTCATCGTTGCCATGACAGCGCCCTTGTTGAAGGGAAATGTCTTCCGCATGGTCATTGTCGGCACGTTTACGCTGGCTGTCGGCTTCTACGTTGCCAATGCGCTGGCGCCGCTGTTTACCAGCGCTGCCCAATCATCCGGCTTCAAGATGCCTGCCAATGCGGTGCAGATTACCAGTGTGGTTGATGGGTTCCTGTGGGTTTCCTACGCGGTGATTGCTGCAATCCGCAGCCTTGGCGCGGCAGGTCTCGGGCTTATCGCTATCATTATTGCCGGTGCATTCTGGGCTTATCATCGAAATACCGCCGCGTGGGAACGGGCGGCGGGTGCCGATGAAAACGCAGACAAGACAGCCTGAAATACGCATACTGGAGTGAATTGAATGGCGAAAGCCTTGATGAACTATCTCGATCCGGGGGCAATTATCCTTGGGGTCGAGGCCGGAAATGATCGGGAGATTATCCGGATACTTTCCGATCGTTTGCACAGTCTGGGCTATGTCAAACCAAGCTTTGCCGAGGCGGTGCTTGCCCGTGAGGCGGAACTGCCGACAGGCCTGCCGCTGGGTTCAGACAACAATGTGGCCATTCCGCATACGGACCCCGAACATGTGCTGAAACCCGGCCTCGCCATGGCGACATTGTGCAAGCCGGTGGCTTTTTCCAACATGGAAGATCCGGATGAAAAGCTGCAGGTCAGTGTGGTTTTTCTCATGGCGCTCAGTGATAAGGATCAGCAGATCGAAATGCTGCAGGAGATCGCCATGACCATACAGTCTGCCGATACGATCACCGCCTTGATGCAATCCAACACGGTAGAGGATGTAGCCCGGCTGCTGGCTTAGGCTATTCGGGATGAAGAGGGACCAATGACCAAACAAAAGACTGTACTTTTCGCCTGTGGGACCGGTATCGCCACATCAACCGTCGTCGCCCATGCGGTGGCAGATGCATTGAAGGAACGCGGCATCAGTTTCAACGCGCGGCAATGCAAGGTGGCCGAGGTGGCCCGGCAGATCGATGATGTTGATCTTGTTGTCTCTACGGCGCAATTGCCGAAGGACCTTGGCAAACCGGTTATCACGACGCTCGCGTTTTTGACCGGTATCGGCAAGGCCGAGGCGCTCGACAAGATCGAGGCTGTTTTACGCGGTTGATATTTCTATCGCCGGAACTGAAATTTCCGCCGCTTGCTTCGTCAGGCGGCGGTTTCTGTTGATAGCCATAGATACGCGCCAAACGGAACCCATTCTCGCCGCAGTGCTCCAGCAATTGGTCTGAACATACTGATCCGAAAGAGTTCCCATGCGTATTGCGACGACCCTGTTTCTGTCTTTGACCATGACCTGTGCTGCCAATGCGGCCGATCTCATCAGTTTCTGGGATAAGCCGCAGCATGGCGGCAACAGTTTCAACCGGCTGCCACCTGATCGGGCCTATTTTGATGCGCTGAAAGATTATGGCGCAAGCTGGGTGCGGCTGTCCTACGACAAGTGGAAACCGGCCAAGCGCGATTTTCTGATTGGCGATGCCGATCATTATGATGGCATTCCGGCCTCCGATCTCGCCACGCTCAAAGCCACGCTGGATCGGGCTGACAAGGCGGGTCTCAAAGTGGTCATCACGCCGCTGTCGCTTCCGGCCATGCGCTGGGCCCAGAACAACAATGGCAAGTTTGATGACCGGCTTTGGCAGGACAAGGCAAAGTGGCAGGAGGCCGCGCAGTTCTGGCACGACCTTGCCGCTGCGCTGAAGGATCACCCCGGTATTGCCGCCTATAATCTGATCAACGAGCCCGCACCGGAAAAGATGGGCGGCGTTGCCGAACATGCCTCAGCCGCGGATATGCAAGCCTGGTATGCCAAGCAAAAGGGCGGCTCCCGCGATCTGATTGCCTTCTACAACATGGTGATTGCCGAGATCAGGAAGGTCGATCCGGTAACGCCCATCATGGCCGATGCCGGATGGTATGCGGCAGCCGATGCGTTCAGCTATTGGCCAAAACCGCTTGACGACCAGAAGGTCATCTACAGCTTTCACATGTATGAACCCTATGAAGCGACCAGTGCTCCCAATATCAAGCGCAAGAAGCCCTATGCCTATCCCGGCGAAGTTCCCTATGCGGGATCGAAGGTTATGTGGAATGCGCAGAAAGTGACCGAATATCTTGCCAAGCCTGTGGATTGGGCGAAAGCTCATGGCGTGCCGCTGAACCGTATGGTGGCGGGTGAATATGGCTGTATGCGCCAGCTTCCCGGCTGCAAGCCCTATCTGGAGGACGTGCTGACTGCGCTTGACAGCAACAAGCTGCATTGGGCTTTTTACAGTTTTCGCGAGGATAGCTGGGACGGCATGGACTACGAGCTTGGTTCGGAAAAAGTCAATTGGAAGTACTGGGACGCTATCGACGCCAATGAGCCTGATCCGGTGAAGCGCAAGGCAACGCCGGAATTCGAGCCCATCCGCAAGCGTCTCCAGCCCTGAAGACTATTCGGCCGGTTGCAGGGCAGGGCGATCCGCCTGCCGCTCTTCAATCGGCCAATGCACGACAGCGGCTAAAATGCCAAGCACAACGCTCAGCCACCAGACGGGGTTGTAGCTGCCCAAATGGTCGTAGAGATAACCGCCAAGCCAGACGCCGAGGAATGAACCGACCTGATGCGAGAAGAACACGATGCCGCCAAGCATGGCGAGGTAGCGCGTGCCGAACATGATCGCAACAAGGGCATTTGTCGGCGGTACCGTTGAAAGCCACATCAGTCCCATGACAATTGCGAAAACGACCACCGACGCGCCAGTTTGTGGCAGCAGCAGGAATGCTGCAACCAGCACCGAACGGCCAATGTAGAGATAAGCAAGAAATTTTGGCTTGGAATAACGCTGGCTGATGACACCGGAGGCCAGCGATCCGATCACATTGAAAAAGCCGATAAGCGCCAGCGCCAGCACCGCATATTTGGCATCAATACCGATATCATTGAGATAAGCCGGGAAATGCGCGGTGATGAAGGCAAGCTGAAAGCCGCAAACGAAAAAGCCCGTTGTCAGCAACACATAGCTTCTGTGTCCCAGTGCCTCGCGCAAGGCTTCACCCATGGACTGTTTATATTGCGCTTCACTGATCCGGCCACTGGAGGAGTTGCCCCGGAGTGGAATGGCGAGAAGCGGCACGATTGCCATGGCTATACCGAGATAAACCAGTGCATCCGACCAGCCATAATGCTCGATCAATTCAAGGCTGACAGGCGAAAACACGAACATTCCGGCAGAACCCGCTGCTGTGCCGATGCCGAAAACGAAAGTGCGTTTTTCTGCCGAGACATTGCGCGCAAACGCGGACAGGATTGTTCCGAACGACCCGGAGGCAATACCAAGACCGACAAGCAGGCCGCCCCCGATATAGAGCATTCCGGGCGTGGTCGACCATGCCATCAGCACAAGACCAGATGCATAGAGAATCGCCGACATCAGCAAAACGCGCCATGTGCCGTATTTGTCAGCGATGGCGCCAAAGAATGGCTGGCCGATACCCCAGAAGAGGTTTTGCAAGGCAATAGCCATGCTGAAGGTGGTGCGGTCCCAGCCCTTGTCCTGCAGAAGCGGCAACTGGAAAAGGCCCATGGCTGAACGCGGGCCAAAGGTCATGACGGCAATGAGCGAACCGGCGATGATGATCAGCCAGGGAATACCAGATGGCTTCTCGGTGCTCGATTGAATCGCGGCCATGATCTCTCCCCCTTATATGCGCAAGAGGATTACCCTATTTAAGGTCGCAATCAATTGAATAGATGTGAACTGGCACTTCAGCGTATTTGATGAATAGTGCGCTTTCCGCAAGCCTGCCAATGCAGAAATGAAGGATTTACCTTATGCGATTTCTATTACCACTTCTGGCTTTGAGCACTGTCACCTTAGCCGGATGTGCCAATTCGGGCCGTGTCAGTCCTTTGGTTTTTTGCGACAGGCCGTCAGATTTTGATGCGAAAGTTTTTGACAATTGCTCACCGCGTCTGGGCGGCGACAGCCCGGCCAAACGTGACAGGCAAGCCCGCGATTATTATCGCCACCGGGGCGGTTACAACGGCGCATAACCGTGTGAAATCAATCAAGGAAATAGTCCTGAGCCAGAAAGTGTGATCAAGCTTCGAGCTTTATGTGACAGGAAAAATTGCGCGCCGGAATGTTTTCGGCGCGGCCACCGCCAAGGCAATCTTTAGCCGATTGTTGAAAATATGCCTCTTGAAGCCATCGGAATATTGGCCTATGTATTGCCCGACGGCCTTGCCGTTTTTCTTTTGATCAGAAATATGCTCATATTGAGTATAAATGATCGGCAGCAGGCAACCGGAGGAGGTTGCCTTAGGAGGAAATGACGATGACCAGCATTGCTCGCAACCCGAACGGCCGTATCTCAGGCCCATCCGCAGCGGAACGTTTTGGCGTTCTCAAAATGCCTGATCTGTCTTTCACCCCTGATGTGGCTGAAGAAACCGAACACCTCTATCAGCGTGTTGCCCATCATATTCCCCGGATCGAATGGCCCGTTTATGCGCCCTATGTGGCTGCGATCAACCGGGTGAAGAAGCAGCGCAATGCCGTCATTCTTGCGCATAATTACCAGACGCCGGAGATATTCCACTGTGTGGCCGATATTGTTGGCGACTCGCTGCAATTGGCCCGCGAAGCAACGCGCGTCGACGCCGAGATTATCGTCCAGTGTGGTGTGCACTTCATGGCGGAAACGTCAAAGCTGCTCAATCCGCAGAAAACCGTGCTCATTCCAGATATGCGGGCAGGTTGCTCGCTGGCTGAATCCATTACAGGTGCTGATGTGCGCCTGCTGCGGGAAACCTATCCCGGCGTGCCGATTGTCACCTATGTCAACACGTCAGCGGAAGTGAAGGCGGAAAGCGATATCTGCTGCACATCGGCCAATGCGGTTCAGGTGGTCGAGAGCTTTGGCGTCGACCGTGTCCTGTGCATTCCCGATGAGTTCCTGGCCCAGAACGTTGCGGCGCAGACCGACGTCAAAATCCTGACCTGGAAGGGCCATTGCGAAGTTCATGAGCGTTTCACCGCCGATGAGCTTCTCGCCTACCGGGCGGCTGATCCTGATATTCAGATCATTGCGCATCCGGAATGCCCGCCAGAGGTCGTTGCCATTGCCGATTATACCGGCTCGACCAGCGGCATGATCAACTATGTGAAAGACCGGCGTCCGGCAAAGGTACTTCTCGTCACCGAATGCTCGATGGCGTCGAACATCGAGTCCGAAGTGCCTGATGTGAAGTTCATCAAGCCGTGCAACCTGTGCCCGCACATGAAGCGCATCACGTTGCCGAACATCCTTGAGAGCCTGCTCTATATGCGCGAGGAGATTCACGTTGATCCGCTGGTTGGAGAACGCGCCCGCCTTGCCGTGGAGCGCATGGTGAACCTGAAGAATTAGAGCAAATTTTATCTGGCCTTCAACCCAACTGCCCGGCTGGGCAACAGGGGGTAATATCCGATGAGTGCACTATTTTCCGATGCTTCGACGCAGGTTGAACCTGTCATCATAATCGGCGGCGGCTTGGCCGGCCTCTTCTGCGCGCTGAAACTGGCGCCGCGTCCCGTCACTATTCTGGCTGCAGCACCGATAGGCCGGGGGGCTTCATCCGCCTGGGCACAGGCAGGCATTGCCGCTGCTGTCTCCGAAGGTGATACGATCGAAAAACACGTTGCCGATACGGTTGCGGCGGGTGATGGCATTGTTGACGAGAACATTGCCCGGTTGATGGCAACGGAAGCCGCAGCCCGCGTGCATGATCTGCTCGGTTATGGCGTGCCGTTTGATCGTGATCTGCAGGGGAAGCTTCAGGTATCGCGCGAAGCTGCCCATTCCGAAAGCCGAATTGTCCGCGTGCGCGGTGATATGGCGGGTCGTGCCATCATGCAGGCGCTGGTGCACACCGTCGAAAACACTCCGTCTATCCGCGTGATGGAAGGCTATGTGGTTGAAGACATCACCACGGAAAAGGGCGCTGTGACGGGTGTGATTGCCCGTGCCGATGCGGGACGGGGCGAGAAAGTGCAGCTTGCTTCCCACTCTGTGGTTATTGCTACCGGCGGTATCGGCCATCTCTATGCGGTCACCACCAATCCATCCGAGGCGCGCGGCGAGGGCATTGGCATGGCGGCCCGCGCTGGAGCCATGATGGCGGATATGGAATTCGTGCAGTTTCATCCGACGGCACTCGATGTACACAAGGACCCGGCGCCACTGGCAACCGAAGCCCTGCGCGGCCATGGCGCAACGCTGATCAACCGCGACGGTGAGCGCTTCATGCTGAAAATCGACCCCGAAGGTGAGCTTGCGCCGCGCGATGTGGTGGCGCGCGGTATCTATGCCGAGGTGATGGCAGGGCGAGGCGCCTGGCTCGATTGCACAACGGCTGTTGGTGCGACTTTCCCCGATGAATTCCCGACTGTTTATCGCTATTGCCGCGATGCAGGAATTGACCCGGTCACGCAGCCTATTCCCGTCGTTCCCGCAGCACATTACTTCATGGGTGGTATTCTGACCGACGCAGAAGGGCGCACCTCGATTGATGGCCTGTGGGCTTGCGGTGAATGCACATCAACCGGTGCCCATGGTGCAAACCGGCTTGCATCCAATTCGCTGCTGGAAGCGGTGGTGTTCTCCGCCCGTATCGCCGCCAGAATCGGCAAGGATGGCGCGAAACCAGTCGATAATTGGGCTGCTGGTTCCGTCGACCGGGATGATCTGCAATCGGAAGGTGACACTCCGGCCATGGCGGCGCTGCGCAAGACCATGAGTGCCAGTTTCGGTGTTATCCGCAATCGCGAGGACATGGTTGCCGGATTGAAAGCCATTCTGACATTGGAAAAGAACAATCGCGACCCGGCCTTCCGCAATGTGCTTGCCACCGCCAAGCTGGTGGCCGTCAGTGCGTTGCGGCGTGAGGAAAGCCGTGGCGGCCATTTCCGCACCGATTTCCCGAAAAAGCGTGGGGAATGGCAGCATCGCACGTTCCTGAACCTCGATGACGCGCGGGCCTATGTCGGCGATATGATGGAACTTAGCCTTACGGCGTAGCCGGAAAACGAAATAATGAGCATTGTCGGAAGGAAGATGACATGAACGTTTCCCCGCAAACCACTGTCGCGCAGAAGGCTTTTCCGCCTTCATTGCCGGGCTTGCTCGTTGATGATGCCGTGCGTGGCGCTTTGCTTGAAGATTTCGGCCGGGCAGGTGATCTGACCACCAATGCCACGCTGCCGGAAGAGGCGACGGCAAGAGCGGTTCTGTCCAGCCGCGAGGCCGGTACGATCTGCGGAATGGAATTTGCCCGCAAGGCGTTCACATTGGTCAATTCCGAGGTGGTGTTTACCCCTCTGGTCAAGGATGGCGCTCGGGTCAAACCGGGAGACAGGATTGCCATCATCGAAGGCAATGCTCGCGCCATCCTGTCCGCGGAACGGGTGGCGCTCAACTTCCTGATGCATTTGAGCGGTATTTCCACCTATACGGCGCGGTTCGCCGATCTGATCGCCCATACCAATGCCAGGGTCTGCGATACACGCAAGACCATCCCTGGTATGCGCGGCTTCGCCAAATATGCGGTCAAATGCGGCGGTGGTATCAACCACCGGTTCGGTCTCGATGATGCGATCCTGATCAAGGACAATCATATCGCTGTTGCGGGCGGCGTAGCCAAGGCCATTCTGGCGGCGCGCGCCTATGCGGGAATTCTCGTCAAGATCGAGGTTGAAGTGGATGGTCTTGTGCAATTTGATGAGGCACTGTCTGTCAATGCCGATGTGATTCTGCTTGATAATATGGGGCCGGAACTGCTTGAAAAGGCTGTAAAAATCAATGCCGGACGTGCGAAGCTTGAAGCCTCTGGCAATATTTCACTTGATACGATCAAGGCCATTGCTGAAACCGGCGTCGATTACATCTCTACCTCGAAAATCACCATGGCAGCGCCAACGCTGGATATCGGACTGGATATAGAACTGAAATGAAAGTCATCGCCACCATCGCCGAACTGCGAACTGCCCTGAAAGCCGAACGGCTGAAGGGCAAGAGTATCGGTCTTGTGCCGACCATGGGTTATCTGCACATCGGGCATATGACGCTGGTGCGCCATTCGCGCGCCGCTTGCGACGTGACTGCCGTATCGATCTTTGTCAATCCGACGCAGTTCGGGCCCAATGAGGACCTGTCGAGCTACCCCAGAGACATGGCGGGAGACCTCGCCAAGCTGAAGGCTGAGGGTGTCGATTACGTGTTTACGCCAGAGGTGGCAGAAGTTTACCGGGCTGGTGCCAATATGATTGTCGAAAACCCGGTTCTCTCACGCATTCTGATCGGCAAGATACGGCCCGGGCACTTTCGTGGTGTCAGTACGGTGGTTACGAAGCTGTTCAATATCGTGCAGCCTGATCATGCGTTCTTCGGCGAGAAGGACTATCAGCAATTGACGATCATCCGCCGTATGGTTGCTGATCTCGACATGCCGATTGTGATTACCGGGGTGGCAACCGTGCGCGAGGAAGACGGCGTCGCCTGCTCGTCGCGCAATGCCATGCTGACGAAGGAAGATCGCAGGGCAGCGGTGATCCTGCCGCGATCGCTGGAACTTGCCGATGAGATGGTTGTAAGGGGCCAGCGCTCCGTTGCAGCCATTCGCAATGCCGTTCGCTCGCTGCTGGAGAGCGAGAAGCGGGGCGAGGTCGAAGCTGTTGATATTCGCGATGCCCAGACGCTTGATCCAGTATCAGGTAAATTCAGACAGCCCGTGGTCATTCTGCTCACGGTACGCTTTGGCAAGGTGCGGCTGATCGATCAGCGCGTTATCGGATAGAAGTGCGGGGGACGCAATGAGCCAGGAAATCATCATTCGCCGGGTTACTGCCCCTGAGATACGCGCGCGCAAGGGCGGAGAACCCATCGTTGCACTGACATCCTACCATGCCAATACGGCGCGGATTGTTGATAATCACGCAGATATTCTGCTCGTCGGCGATAGTCTCGGCATGGTGCTCTATGCCATGGATTCCACCCTTGGCGTATCGCTCGACATGATGATCATCCATGGCCGGGCGGTGGTGCGCGGGTCCAAACGCGGTATGGTTGTCGTGGACATGCCTTTCGGCAGCTATGAGGAAAGCCCGGCGGTGGCGTTTCGCAATGCGTCGAGAGTGATGCAGGAAACCGGCTGCGGCGCGGTGAAGATCGAAGGCGGCGTGCGCATGGCCGAGACGATCCGGTTTCTTGCCGAGCGTGGCATTCCCGTCATGGCGCATATCGGCCTGACTCCGCAATCCGTCAACACGCTCGGCGGTTTCAAGACGCAAGGGCGCGATACGGCCCTCTGGCCATTGATCAAGGCGGATGCGAAAGCTATCAGCGATGCCGGAGCCTTTTCCGTGGTACTGGAAGGCATTGTCGAGCCGCTTGCGGCAGAAATCTCGCGGGAAATCCCCATTCCAACCATCGGCATTGGCGGATCGCGGGAATGCGACGGCCAGATCCTCGTTTTGGAGGATATGCTGGGCTACAATCCAAAACCGCCCAAATTCGTCAAAGTATATGGAACAGTCGGCGCCGGCATCGACGCCGCAGTGAAAGCCTATGCCGACGATGTTCGCACACGGACATTCCCCGGCGATGAGCATGTTTATATGCTGAAATAGCTTTCAGGCCGCGCGGATCGTTGGGATGTTGCTGACATCCACGTCCCGCTCCACATGCCAAGCATCATAGGCAGCCTGCATGCGAAGCCACACAGCTGCCCCATCACCGAAAGCCTTGCCAAGCCGTGCAGCAACGGCAGGCGAAACGGGTTTACGCTCCCCGATAATGTCATAAAAGTGCTGTCGGGATATACCAATAAGCTTGGCAATCTCCGCCTTGGTTTTCCCCGTCGCCGGAATAATGTCATCAAGAAGCGCACCCGGATGTGACGGACAACGAAGTTGAATTCTCGTAGCTTTAATCATGCTCGTCGACATCTCGGACATGCCCTTAAACACCTCTGTTACTGAGAAGTCTGCCAATAGCGAGAAGGCCAGTCAATTCGACATTCGTCGTATATGCCGAATCTATTTCTTCTTGTTCGTATCGGCGCCCTGCCAGTATTCCATTGTCGCTGATTTGTCGTAACCTTCGCCTGTGAGCCGCACGCTAACACGCCCGGTTTCCGGGTAGACGATCACATCATGCGGGTTCTTTTCGCCGATAATGAGGAAGCGGCAGGATGCATCGCTGTGATTGTAGAAGGAATGCCCGGCCTTCTGGCCTGCCGGGAAGCAGACATAATCGCCGGTTTTTACGAGATAGGTTTTCTCACCAAGCTTGAGCGTCATTTCGCCCGCGAGGATCAGCGCCTGCTCTTCCTCAAGCATATGGTAGTGGTTGAGGGTGGACTCCATGCCCGGCGCCAACTCTTCCATGGCAACGCCCACATGGCTCGCACCACCAAACCCCGATAGATAGCGGGAGCGTGAGCCGTAGCGGGTGTTCTCCGACCAGTTTTCCCAAGGCACGTTTTCTACGGAAAACGGCTCAAAAATGCCTTCCGCGTTCACGGATGTGGGTTTTGGCTTGTCAGTCATTCTATCTCCTATCTCCTATCCCCGTCCGCCGACGCGCAGGCCGGCGACACTACGCTCTTCCAGCACATTGTGCCTGAAACGGTAAAGCGCGGCGGGTCTGCCGCGTGCCTGTGTCTGTTCAGCGCCTGTTGGTTCAACCAGTTCGGTGCCTTCCACCAGACGGCGGAAATTCTGCTTGTGCAGGTGACGGCCGGATATGGCTTCGACGGTTTCCTGCAAGGCGGTGAGTGTGAATGTTGGTGGCATCAGCTCGAAAACCACCGGGCGGTATTTCAGCTTGGCGCGCAGCCGTGAAATCGCTGTCGCCAGAATGCGCCGGTGGTCGAAACTCATCGGCAGGCCGAGATTGCCCGATAGTGCAGGCGGGTCGGCGCGCCCGTCACGCACAGCCTCCCCAACAAGACCTGCCTCGTAGAGCAACTCATAACGCTCCAGCACCCGCTCTTCATCCCAGACAATGCCTTCATCGCCAAAGGCCAGCCTGATACGGCTCATGCGCGCGTGGGAATTGCCCGGTTCTGCCCATCGGCGTAGTGTTGGACGGATCGTGTCATCAATCATGGTCGGCTTGCCACCGCGCCAGTCTTCCCATGGCAGGAACGAATACCAGCTGCGCCAGCGCGCGCCGGATTTGCGCAAGGCATCCCGGTTTTCGTCGGTGATCCGGGTCAGCGCCAGATAGCCGACAGAAACGATATGCAGGTCGCGATCCTCAGCGGTTTTGTGCCTGCCGCGGTCGCCGAATGTGTAGAGCTGTTCGACATAGCCAAGCCGCAAGGGTGTCTGCTCGGCAACCCATTCGCGCAAGCCGGTCTCGAATGTGCGGTGAGCCAGCGGATTGAATGGGCCAAACGGCAATTCATCCCGCTGCGCATCATCGCTGGCCGGTGTCGTCAGGATAAGCGGATCATTGTCGGCGACTGCAGCAATGGCAGCACTCAGATTGATCTCGACAGCATTGGGCGCAGCTGTTGTCATCGCGGCTGGATCACCACAAGCGGTAAGCTAAAAGGCGTGCCTTCAAAAGCTTCTTCGCCCCGGCCAATGGCCTTGATAGCATCGACCATACGCCCCTTGCGGCCAAGAATATCATCGGCAAGTGCAATCAACCGGCTGTTGGGCGTGGCTGATGGCGCATTCCTGCGCAGGGTTTGCGCCAAAAGTGTTTCATCAAGCTCAGGGTTGAGCGCCAGTGCGGTAATATAGGCGCCAGCCGTGGAGCGCGATATGCCGGCATAGCAGTGGACGAGCAGTGGCGTCTGGCGATCCCATTTTTGGCCAAATGCAATGAGGCTATGCACATGATCAATGCCGGGTGGCGTCATGCCATCTGCCGGTTCGACAATATCGTTGAAACCAAGAAACAGATGCCGCCCTTCGGCAATTTCAACCGGTCGCTCAACCGGCGTGCCCATATTGATCAGCGTCACCATATCGCGCGCACCGGAACGCGTCGCCGTTTCGGCGAGGCGGGAAAGGGGAGTGACGATGATATGCGGCATGGCCTTCACCTTCTGCTGGCGCGTTGTGATTCCAATACAGCAAAACGCTGCAAAAAGGCATTCTGCGCATTCTGGGTTGCCATGGCGGTCAAGTCGAGACCCTGCGGGTCGATTCCGCGTGGACGGCCAAAGAAAAGCACAGCTTCCGTCTCGGCAAAACCCGCAAGCCTGGTAGCCTCGAAATAGGCGGCTATGGCATCCGCCCGCTTGATCAGGCTGCGCAGATTTTGCGTGACCGCAGGCGGCAGGGCAAAGCGCAGATGGATGGCCTGCTGCAAACGCAGCTCCACGCTCTTGTAGTCGCCGCCCACCACAGCCTTGAAGGGTGAAATCATGTCACCGATCACATATTCAGGCGCATCATGCAGAAGGGCTGCAAGGTGGTGCTCGACCGTTGCATCCGGGACGATCATCCCGAAAATCTGCTCAACCAGCAGAGAATGCTGCGCCACCGAATAGGCATGATCACCGACGGTCTGGCCATTCCAGCGGGCAACACGCGCAAGCCCTTGTGCAATGTCTTCGATTTCAATGTCGAGCGGCGAGGGATCAAGCAGGTCCAACCTTCGGCCTGACAACATCCGCTGCCATGCCCGCATGTCATTTCTTGATGTTTTAGGTGTCGCCGCTTTGGGCATGGATTCTCCCGGTCTGATTTGTGCGTGGTAGGTGGCTGGTGGTGCATGGTTCCGTGGTTCGTGGTTCGACAAGCTCACCATGAGGGCCCTTCGACAGGCTCAGGATGAGGGGAGCTTTATTCTGCAATCTTTGCGATTATCGTTGCATCCCCACTCTCCCTCATGGTGAGCTTGTCGAACCACGAACCACGCTCATGCAACCCACAGCAACGCACCATAGATTCTGAGCTTAAGCCTCCTGGGTCGTCACCGGAAATGTAAAACGGTGTTCGGGCGGAATGGCAAGCGTCAGCGTTGTGTCTCCTGACAGGATCGGCGTACCGGCATCCGCAGCATCTTTCACCCGGTCAATGCGCACGAGCGCCAGCCCGGCATTGCCAACCACGCTGCCAACTGTTCCGATATCGCGCCCGTTGGCGGTTATTGCAGTGCCTGTTTCGGGCAGATTGGCATTTCCCGATGCGATCAGGACGCGCCGGCGTGCCGTGCCGCGATGCTGCATGCGCGACACCACTTCCTGCCCGATGAAACAGCCCTTCTTGAAGGAAACGCCCGATATCTGGTCCAGATTCACATCATGCGGGAAAGCATCGCCAAGAGCATAGTCGAAGGGTGCTTCCGCCACGCCGTGCGCGATGCGCAGCGCCATCCATTGTGTCTCATCGGCGGTGGGTGCGGCCTCGGTGCCATAGTGGCGGCGGACATTCAGGGCATCGGGAAAGCGGCGGTCATGCACGCTTGAATCATTTTCTGAAGCGCCTGACTCATTTCCCCATGAAACCCGGATAACCGATTCCGGCCGCACGGTAATTTGCACTTTGGCGCGCAATTTATAGAGGGTCAGCCGCTTGGTTAAATCGCTGACAGAGGTTTCCAGCGTGTCGAGTAACAAACCGTCCGCTGTGCGGGCGACAAGAAACTCAAACAGGATTTTCCCCTGAGGACTAAGCAGCGCGCCGGGTTTCAGATCGCCCTTGTCGAGGTCATCGAGATCGGTTGTAATCAGGTTCTGCAGAAATTTTTCTGCATCGTCCCCGGTAACATCAAGAACCACTCTTCCGCTTAAGTTTGCCGATGGCATCGCTTCACCCTTGCCTTTCCTGTCACCGTTACGTAAGCCGCAAGTGAAGGGTTCGCAAGGCAGGAATGGAAAGCACATGGCTCAGACGTTCGATACGATTTTCAGAAGCGGAATGGTTGTCAATCAGGATGGTATGGCCTTGCGCGATATCGGCATCACCAATGGCCGTATTGCTGCCATCGGCAATCTCGGCGGTGCTTCCGCCGGAGAGATCATTGATGCGACGGGCCTGCATATTCTGCCGGGTGTGGTCGACAGTCAGGTGCATTTCCGCGAGCCCGGTCTTGAGCATAAGGAAGATCTGGAAAGCGGCTCGCGCTCGGCGGTTCTTGGCGGCGTCACCGCTGTCTTTGAAATGCCCAATACCAAGCCGCTGACCACATCGGCTGATACACTTGAGGATAAGGTACGGCGCGGCCATCACCGCATGCATTGCGATTTTGCCTTCTGGGTTGGTGGCACGCGCGACAATGCCAAAGATGTGGCCGAACTTGAACGTCTGCCCGGCGCTGCCGGTATCAAGGTGTTCATGGGTTCATCCACCGGCGACCTGCTGGTTGAGGATGATGAAGGCGTTGCCTCGATCCTGCGCAACACGCGCCGCCGCGCTGCCTTCCATTCGGAAGACGAGTTCCGCCTGCGCGAGCGCGAAAGTTTCCGCATTGCCAATGATCCATCATCGCATCCGGTCTGGCGCGATGAAATCGCCGCGCTTCAATGCACGCAGCGGCTTGTCCGCATCGCCCGGGAAACGGGCGCGCGCATCCACGTCCTGCATATTTCCACGGCAGAAGAGATTGATTTTCTGGCTGATCATAGGGATGTGGCAAGCTGTGAAGCCACGCCGCACCACTTGACCATGGATGCCAGCCAGTACGCCACGCTTGGAACGCTGTTGCAGATGAACCCGCCAGTGCGCGATGCCAGACATCGTGATGGCATCTGGAAGGGCATCGGGCAGGGGATCGTCGATGTGCTCGGCTCCGACCACGCGCCGCACACGCTGGAAGAAAAATCAAAGCCTTATCCGGCATCACCCTCGGGGATGACCGGCGTGCAGACACTGGTGCCGATCATGCTTGACCACGTCAATGCCGGGCGCCTGTCTATCGAGCGCTTTGTCGATCTGAGCTCCCATGGCCCCAACCGCCTGTTCGGCATGGCGCGCAAGGGTCGCATCGCCGTTGGCTATGATGCAGACCTGACCATCGTCGACATGAAGCGGCGTGAGACAATCACCAATGCACAGGTTGGCTCAAAGGCGGGCTGGACACCCTATGACGGCAAGACTGTCACCGGCTGGCCTGTTGGTACGATCATTCGCGGCATCAAGGTAATGTGGGACGGCGAAATCGTTACGCCATCGCAAGGTGAGCCAATCCTGTTCGGCGAAGCATTGGGTCAGGGCAGATAAATCTGCGCTTTCATGAAGGTGACCGCCTGACCTGTGATCAGCACGCGGTCGCCTTTCAATTCGCACAACAAATGTCCGCCGCGGCTGGAGCGCTGGAAGGCTGACAGCTTTGTCTTGGCGAGCTTCTCCGCCCAATAGGGCACCAGTGTCGCGTGGGTGGAGCCGGTGACAGGATCTTCGGGAATCCCGGCGAAAGGCGCAAAGTAGCGCGAAACAAAATCATGTTCGTCGCCTTTGGCCGTCACAACAAGTCCTTGCCCTTGCAGTTTCACGATTTCCGCTAGGTCAGGGATAAAGTCGATGACGGCTTGCTCATTGGCCAACTCGACAAACATATTCTCGAAATTGCGAAACGCCTCAATTGGCCCACTACCAAAATTGGCTCTGAGCGGGGCAGGAATATCTGTCACTGTTTCAGGCGGAAAACTTGGAAAATCAAGCTGATAACCGGTATCTTTGGGGTCAACCCGCAGCGTTCCAACGCGCGTTTCGAATACAAGCTGGCCTTTCGTGCCAAGTTCATGAACGAGAACGTGCGATGTTGCCAGCGTGGCATGACCGCAGAACTCCACCTCATGCACAGGCGTGAACCAGCGCAGGTCAAATCCTCCGCCATTGGGCCGCACAAACGCCGTTTCAGCCAGATTGTTCTCGCTGGCAATGTTTTGCATGGTTGCTACAGGCAGCCAGTCCTCCAGCACCAGCACGGCGGCCGGATTGCCGCGGAAAAGCTCTGAGGTAAAGGCATCGACCTGATACATCGTCAGTTCTGGCATGGGGATTCCGTTCTGTGGGCGACCGCACAATCGGCGTTATGCTTTCCGCTGGTTTTATATAGGTAATACTACGAATTGGCACTTTGAATATGCAAAGCTAGGTTACCGGTACGAATGGCGTCAATCGCCATGCCAAGCGTATCCAACTTTTGACTTATCAGGAGATGCACATGCGTGAATTGACAATGGAAGAAACTCGATTTGTATCCGGTGGTGGCAATCTCGATCGGGATTCGGGCTATTCCAAAGGACAATTATCGGGCGGTACGAGGTCCAGCGCCACGGCAAAAGGAGTCGGTAAGGGAGCGGATGGCGGTGCGATAATGGATCACACCTTAGAAGCGGCGAAAAATCCTGGCAATAATCCGGGGTTTTGGAACTCTTGGACCGGCAAGACACTAACTGCAGTGGGAAATGCCTTTAAAACGAACGGAACGCCTGATTTCAGCCAATACAATGCCATGGGCGACTATTCAGGAAGGTCCAGCGAAAACACCAGTCGCGCAACGGGTCTGCGTACAAGCGACCGGTCTTATAATCGTCCGCACTGATATTGGCGAATGATCTGGTAAGGGAGAGCGGCGGCAGTTCTTGCTTTTCATGGAGTCAGTTTATTGGAGTTCGTGTCAGAGCACATACTAATTTTCGTTCTTGCCGGCGTGGAAGAACTGATAAAAGCCTATTTGGTTGTATTGTTCCGGGATACGAAATTCAAAATAGCTTCCTACTTTGTCACTCCAGTAGGGGAGGGATTGCTAAATCTCTCTGAGATTCATCAACACGCACTCAGCTTGGGCGCTTCTACAGTCGTCGCTTTGCTGACAACAATATCTGTTGTTGTCAGTGTCTCGTCGTTACATGTCTTCACGTCCTTGGCTTACGCCAGATCGCGACGGATCTACGTCACGTTAGCCGCGATGACCTCAATCCATGCGTTGTGGAACGTTACCGTAAATAACCTGCCGACATTCGAACTTGCAGGCTACACGTTCGTACCGTGGCTGTTGGCTGTGGCTGCAGGTCTGCTGATCTACCTCTGGTGTCTTCTGGAAGATAAATGGGTCGAAGGAGAACTGAACCCCAAATGATAATGCGCGGATTCCGCGATCGTAGAGTTGCATTGGACATTCCTGCGATCTTTGTCTACTTGCGTTAGCCACTCTACACCGGCAATTTGCCGGACTATCAAAGAGAAAGAATCATAAATGTTGAATCGGCGGAATGCTATGTTTGTTGGAGCGGCCATGGCGTTCGCAGCGAATTGTACAACGCTTTCAGCAATGGCCGCTGGCGAGGCAATACCTGAACCAGTAGGCAGCGTCGACGTGGCCACGCTCATGCAAACGGGGCCACTCGAAGATATGGTCATGGGGAAGGCCGATGCTCCCGTGACCATCATCGAATATGCCTCGATGGGATGTTCACATTGTGCCGATTTTACAGCGCACACTCTGCCGGCGATCAAGGCGAAATACATACATACCGGCAAGGCAAAGTTGATCTTCCGGGAACTCCCGCTGGAGTCACGCTCAACCGGCATCTTCATGCTGGCGCGCTGCGTGACCAAGGAGCGCTATTATCCCTTTATCGAGACGCTGTTTGGTCATCAGGAACAATGGCTTCAGATCGCCGATATAAAGGGCTATCTGCTGCAGACATCAAAATTGGCGGGTCTCACAGAGGAGCAATTCACCGCCTGTCTGGCCAATCAGGACCTTCTGAACAAGGTGAATGCCGGGCGGGAGCGTGGGCTCAAAGAGTTTGGCATCACCGGCACGCCGACATTCTTCATCAATGGCAAAAAATATGTCGGCGCTCTCTCGCTTGCCCAGATGTCGGCAATTATTGAAAATGAGTTGGCGTCACCCCGGTAATACATCGCCGTTACCGACTTGTATCCTTGGGGGTAATGAACAGGTGAGACGTCGGGGCCGGGGATGATCAGGCCCGGTAGATCAAACCGTATAGGTATGATTACCAATTGGCGTCTTGCCGATGGGCAAATAAGTTGAGCGCATTACTTATGGGCACAGCGCCCATCAAATGCGTCAAGGTAGATCATTCATGGTAAAATCAATACCAATTCTGGCGCTGGCCATATCCGTGCTTTCCGCATCGGCTTTGGCAGCGGACAGCACTCCCGCAGTCAAGGAAGAAGTCATATCCGCCTTCGATACGATTACGGTGCAAGCGGATGGTCGTTTCGTCAGTGAATGGGAAACAAAACGCCGCCTGCTTGATGCAAGCGGACGGGACAAGCTGGCGACAAAGACGTTTCGCTTTAATGATCAACTCTCAACTCTCGATGTGATAGAGGCTGAGACGATCAAGGCCGACGGGCGGCACGTACAGGTGCAGCCGGATCAAATTCGATTGCAGGAAGATCCGGCCGCCACAGGCATGCCATTCTTCAGCACAAGCAAGCAGAAATCCATTATTTTCCCCGACATCGAAGTTGGCGACACCATTCATTATCGTGTTCGCAAAACACAAACAGAATCGGATTTTCCTGGAAACTTTGCCTATTCCGATTCTTTCAGTCCCGATGAACGCGTGCTGGCTTACAAACTCGTGCTCAAAGCACCGCAATCCCTCAATTTACGCAGTGACGTGAATGCGATGAAAGAGGTGCGCGAGACCGATGCAAATGGCGACAAGCTGTGGAGCTGGACTTTTGCACAGCCTGATGTTCGTGCGTTTGATGACGGTAAGACGGATGTTTTATCAACAGTCCGCATGTGACAGTCACGACATTTGCAAATTGGGAGGCGATTGCCCACGCTTATCAGGCCCGGGCCAACGACAAGGTTGCGGTAACGCCGGATATTCAAACGCTTGCAGACAATTTGACGAGGGGAGTTTCAGACCAACGGGAGCAAACCCGCATACTCTATGATTGGGTGAGGGGCAATGTTCGTTACGTCGCATTGTATCTGGCTCAGGGCGGGTATGTTCCTCATGTGGCCGGCGATATTCTGCGAAACAGATATGGAGACTGCAAGGATCATGTTGTTCTGCTGGAGGCTCTTCTTAAGGCGAAGGGCATCGATAGTCATGGTGTTTTGATCGCGTCAGGAAAGCTGTACAAACTGACGCCGGAAGCGATCCCTGACTATTTCGACCACATTATCAATTATGTACCGGCGCTTGATCTTTATCTCGATTCAACGGCGCAATATCTGCCATTTGGTGGGCAGGCCTATTGGCTGGCCGGCAAATCTGTCCTGCATGTTGATGCGTCAACCGGAACCAGAACAACGCCAGCAATGACGGCGACGGATAATAAAATGTCGACGTCTTTGACTGTATCCATTGGGTTGGATGGATCAATCAACGGCAAGGTGAACGAAATATCGCATGGTAGTATTGCATTTGACCGTCGTTCCGCTGTCGCGAGTGTGGACCCCCTCCGGCGTTCCGACGCGATAAAGCAATTGCTGGCGCGCAATGGTTTGAACGGAAAGGGTGAGTTTACGGCCGGTGACCCTTCCAGTGATGATATCGGCTATCCAATCGATATCGGTTTCTCTGCAGAACAGACAGGACTTGATCTTGCCAATCCCGAAGCTTTGCCGATCGAGATGCCTATGGCGCTCGGATATTCGATTGCTGACATGACGAGTTTTGCCAATGATCTTGCTGAGCCGCATTATGGCACTGCTTGTGCTGCAAGCGACCTCACGGAGACCTATGACATTACGCTTCCCAAAGAGGTCGCTATCCAGTTTCTTCCAAAAGACCTGTCCGTTGACGATGGCCCTATTCAATATCGCTCCACATACAAGAAAGACGGTCAGAATATCAGGGTCAACCGCCACTACATTATGTCTATCGATAAGGGCTATTGCACTCCTGACGAAGTCGAGCACATGAAAAAGACGGCGATCATCATACGTCAGGATCTGCAGCGAAAAGTGATGCTTGCTCCTTTGAGCAATTGAACTATGGCACTTGCGCGAGATTTCATGGTTGGTGTTCCGATCATGGAGTCTCGCCGTTCACGTCGGTTTCCGCGTGTGCCCGGTTCACTGTCTGAATGGCCAATCAGGATCTTTTGAACAAGGTGAATGCTGGGCGGGAGGCAGGCCTTTTACGGCATAAATATTACGACTAATTGATAATCGACAAACATGAATTGCCTGTTCATTCTAGATGCCTGCGTGTTTTGTGGCCGACATATTTCAGGGTCGCGGCGCATGGATGTTTTTAAATCTGATTTGATCAAGATCATAATTGTGGAGCGAGAAATATGCGGGAATTGACAGCCGAAGAGTTGTACTGAGCGGTGGCTGCAAGGACTTTTGGTGAATGCAGGTTTCCGCAAGACCGCGCCCTGTCGGGGGATTCCGATAATAACGTGCTTTTCATTTGAGCGAGTGTCCAATGTCCAAGAACAAGTTTTGGAACTACGCTGGTCTTCATTTTGCGCTTCTGAGTTGGGGCGCGGCGGGCATCACGTCCAACCTCATGACGATCCCGCCTGCCGGGATCGTCATCTACCGGGCGTTCATAGCAACCATTGCGCTAAGCATTTTCAACCGGATAACAGATGCGGGGCGGGGGACCTCGATCCGTGACAAAATTTACATGGTGTTGACGGGCATGATGATTGGTCTGCACTGGTGGGGTTTTTTCACGGCGATCAAAGTCTCAACAGTGTCGATTGCGCTTGTTTGCATTTCGTCAGCGCCGATCTTCGTGGCGGTCTTGCAGCCGTTCATTGAGAAAGTTCCGATTAAGCCATCGCAAATCGTGCTCGGCGTGGTGTCGGTTATCGGTATAGGTTCGATGTTCAAGTTCGAAAGCCAGTACCAGCTTGGCATCTTGATCGGTTTGGCGGCTGGCGCGATCGATGCCGTTTATTCGGTCATGACGTCGCGGACACGGGAAGGCATTTCGAATACCTATGTTACGCAAATGCATATGCTCGGAGCATTCTTGATCGTTTTCGCCGTCTACCCTATGTCGGGTGGCTCGTTTCAGTGGCTGGTTCTTGAGACGAATGTCGATTATTTCGGTGTCATCTTTCTTGGCCTGGTCTGCTCAGCGGTCGCGATGTCTTTGTATGTCCAAAGCATTCAAGAACTGTCCGCCTTCACCGCCACACTTTCGCTCAACCTCGAGGCCGTCTATGGGATCGCGCTGGCTCTGATGATCTTTGGTGAGCGTGAGTATCTCTCTCCGGGATTTTATGTTGGCGCTTCATTGCTCGTGGGCAGTGTTGTGACGGACGCTGTTTTGCGCGTCAGGTCACAGCAACCGGTCGTTGATGCCGTATGACTCTAGGATCGCAATGCCCTGCGTAAGAAAAAGCTACTCGCCGCGGATACGCGCCCATCACAAGCAATCAATGCGCGTTCCCAGTGACAACCCACCTCAATTCGCAAATGCGATATGCCCAAGCTTTTCCGGATTGCGGACGATGTAGATTGCCTTGATCTTTCCATCCTCGATTTCAAGCGCCGTGGTTTGCAGCAGACCGTCGGCCTCACGCGTGACATAGCCGGGTAGGCCATCGATCAAACCGCGATGCACAATCGGCGGTTGATGATATTCCTCCCGGCGGGAAACACCGGCGAAGAAGCGTGAAACCTTGTCCAGCGTGTAAACGGGGTTGATCGCCGAGGGACGAATGCCGCCGCCATCGGTGTAGAGCGTCACGTCATCGGCAAGCAGCGCCTGCAGGGTTTGCGTGTCGCCGCTGCGTGAGGCGTTGAAAAAGGCTGAAGCAATGTCCTTACCGTGCTCGTCCGAGACTGGAAAGCGTGGCTTTGCCGTCTGCACATGGGTGCGGGCGCGGCTGGCAAGCTGGCGGCAGGTCGCAGGATCGCGGCCAATGGCTTCCGAAACCTGATTGAAATCCTGACCGAAAACATCGTGCAGCAGAAAGGCGGCGCGTTCCAGCGGCGAGAGGCGCTCCAGTGCCATCATCAGGGTGAGGGTGATGTCGCTGTCAGCCTCTTCTTCGCTTGGATCGAAAATGGGTTCCGGCAGCCAGCTCCCCACATAGGTTTCCCTGCGGACACGCGCGGATTTCAGATGATCGAGACAAAGCCGCGATATGGTGCGCACAAGGAAAGCCTCCTCGCTGCGCACCTGCGACCGGTCGGCCTGGTACCAGCGAATGAAACCTTCCTGCACAATATCCTCAGCCTCCGCGACTGACCCGAGCATGCGATAGGCAATGCGGATCAGCCGAGGGCGCAGACGATTAAACGTTTCCGTAGCGTCAGGCTGGGACACGGGATTTGTCTACCGGATGGACAGAGCGGAACCCGACAGAGATCCGGTTCCATGCATTGATGGTCACGATCAGCATGGTAAGCTTGACAATCTCCTCCTCGGTGAACTGCGGCTTGAGAGCCTCAAAGTCACTATCAGGTGCATTGGTCTGGGCGACAAGCGTCAAGGCTTCGGTCCAGCCGAGAGCAGCGCGCTCGCGGTCACTATAAAGCGGCGATTCCCGCCAGGCATCAAGCAGGAACAGGCGCTGGGTGGTCTCGCCGTTTTTGATTGCATCCTTGGAATGCATGTCGATGCAGAAGGCGCAATGGTTGATCTGGGAAGCCCGCATCTTGACGAGTTCAATCAGGCTGTGTTCCAGCCCGCTCTTCACAACTGTTTCTTCCATGGCAAGCATCGGCTTCATAACGGGATAGTTATAAGGGTTCAATCGGGCTTTCATCATCAGTCTCCTTGTTTGGCATTCAGTTGCCTGCACACAAGACGAGATAGGAAAGCCCGATGTGACATCGTCCCTGAAAATTTTTGAATTCTTTTTCAGCCAAGCGGAAAAGCCTGCGGCACGAGGATGCGCCGCGCAATTTTTCGCGCCGTGTCATCGTCTTTGACAAAGGCAAAGGAAACGCCAAAAGCATTGCCGAATGCCTGTGCCGCCAGTTTGATCGGCTTAGATATGGGCCCGCCATTCTCGATGACGATGGCTCCTGCACACCAGCGTTTGAGCTGGTCGCGGAACCGCTTGAGAACCTGCGCGCGTTGCTTGCGCTGTTCATGCGGTTCTTCCTGATGATGTTCAGGCGAATGATCGGCAATCATGACGAAACGCTCGCCGCGGGCAAACAGCGCCTTGATCTGCGCTTCAGGACTTTCGGTGCTGTCCTGATCGGCACGCATATAGACAAGCGGAAATTCCTTGAGATCAATGAGCATGACGGTCTCCATGATGGAAAAACGGGCGGCAATCCGCCCGTATGGATCAGAGATCCAGGTATGGATCAGAGATGGGTGACGACGAGTTCGCTAAGCTGCGGGTTGCGAATGGACATGAATTCGAACACCCCCAGCGCCTGCAGAGCGGGCAGGGCTTCGATGATGTCTTTTTCGGCTATAGCGCGATCTTCCTGTGAAGCGTTGGGATTGAGCCAGAGCCGGGCGTTGGCGAGGAATGCGCCGACGGTGCCTTTGCGCACGGGTACATCATTGAAGTGAAGCAGATTGATATCATCGGGTAGAATGTCCTGGGCACGCATGCTGGTCTCCTTCTTGGGTGTGGTCAGATCAAACTATCCAAAGGCGATTGGCGCTGCTATCGTATCAGTGCCATTCAATACGGTGTTGAGGCCAAAATGAGCTATTTCATCACGCCTGATCGTGCCGGGTCATCCCAAGGGCCGATCATCATCGCAGGCAAGCAGGAGGAAGACCTTCCGCGTCTGGTTGGTTTTCATAGCCATGCACGCGGGCAATTGCTTGGTGCCAGCACCGGCTTGCTGACGGTTGGAACGGAGCGGGGACAATGGGTCGTGCCCGCCATTCACGCGGTATGGATACCGCCGCATCATGAGCACTCGCTGCGTTCGCACGGTCCTTATTTTGGCTGGAGTGTTTATGTGGCGGAGCCTGAATGTGCCGCGCTGCCCGCATTTCCCTGCACATTACGCAGTTCCGGGCTTCTGCGTGAGGCAGTCAATCGGGCGGCAAGCTGGAAGGGCGAAGAACTCAATCCGGTAGAGGAGCGCATTGCCCGGGTCATACTCGACGAGATTGCCAGCCTGCCGCAGGAGAATCTCGGCCTGCCATTGCCTCAGGATTTAAGGCTCCTGCGCATTGCGCAAGCCTTCGCAGATAATCTGCTTGATGAGCGAAAGGCGGAGGAATGGGCCGAGTGGGCTGGTATCCCCGCCCGCACAATGACGCGAAAATTCGTTGTCGAGACGGGATTTACGTTTACGGAGTGGCGTCAGCGCGCGCGATTGATGCGGGCATTGGAACTGCTGGCGGCCGGAGAGGCGGTCACAACAATTGCACTGGATGTCGGGTACAACAATATAAGCGCGTTTATTGCTATGTTCCGCCGCGTGTTCGGCGTCACCCCCACGCGCTATTTTGAGAAGAGCATTCTCTAGTCGCCATTGACGAAGAAGCGCCAGCGTCCCTTGGGGGTAATGCCCAAGCGGTAGAACACATAGGTGCCGAACTGCTTCATCTCGTCATAATCGCCAGCGGTGACGATCTGGAAGAGTTCCACGCGCTGTTTGGCGTCGAGCTTGTCGAGTGGATAGGCGAAGAAATAAGGCCATACGTAAAGCTCATCGGGCGTGCCTGCGTCGAGATGCACATAGCCTGAATTCAGAATATCGACCGCAATGGCAAGGATTTCCTGACCATCCGTGTCGCCAGCAAGGCTTTTCAGATAGGCAATCGGATCGCCGTCCACATCAGCGAGTGAAAGCTGGGTAACGTCATCGCCCGAGCCGATCAGCGGGCGCAAAGCTTCCAGTGAGCCGGATTTGGCGGCAGTAAGGATCAACTCGCGCATCTTCTGCACGGGGAAGGGCAGCTTGGTGACGTCATATTCCACATGCGGAGGCGCGGAGCCCTCTGGCACATTTGGCAATGCCAGATTGTCCCGGGTTCCCGCTGCATCGCCTTCCTTGGCGGCAGGTGCCTCCGGCGCCTTTTTGTCAGGCGTTGCGGCTGGGGCTGCGGGCTTTTCCGGTGTTGTTGCGGGCTTGGTCTCGGAAGCGGGCGGAGGTGGCGCAGGCGGCGTTGCTCCGGCAGGCGCTTTTTCATCAGGCTTTGCCGGTGCGGTTTCGGCTGCCTTGGGCAGCTCTTCCTTCTTGATCTCGCTCAGTGCCAGCAGGACAGGTTTGTCAAAACCGGCTGCATAGGCAGGAACAGCGCAAGCGCAGAGAGTTGCAGCTAGAAAACCTGTTCTGGCTAGCACAGAGACGGAAGCGAGCTTGTCGAGCATACAGGATCACCCCGAGTTAGAGCATTCGTCACAGGAATGCTCTGAATTATTGCAGAATGCGATTCGATGAGAACTCGCCTGCAGAAATACGTTCACGCAGCACCTCAAGCAAGGCCAATGCGGACACTTCCCCGTTATCACGGATCAATTCGGTCAATGCGGTCGCAAAAGCAGCTTCGGCCATAATCTCGGGCTCGATACCTTCAAGCGTGCCATCTGCCCAGACTTCATTCTGATATTCGATCGCAACCAGCTTTTTTTCTTCTGCAACCAGCTTATCAAGGTCTGCCGATGTCATGTTCATGATTATACCATCCTTGGCCGAAGCCAATTCTTACACTGCCGCTAAACAATACCATAAGTTTTGCTTAAAATGCGGTCCATTGGCTTCAACAGTTAAAGCCTGGTTAATTTCCATAGCCCGATATGATCTCCGAAGAAAGCCTTTCTCCCTCGGTCTGGTAGCGGTCAATCGCCGCAATCGCCTGGCTCGTACACGTCGTATAGGTCTCGGTAAAAGTCCGGTAGCCGCGGTTGAAGCTGGCAATGAGCCGCGCCTTCCGGGTCGGGTCCGGATTCTCCGCCGCCAGCAGCGAATCCATCCGGTCGCGCCATTGACTGCTCTTCTCGCCGCACAGGTTGCGCAGTGAGTGAATCGAGCCCAGCACCTCAGCCAGACGGATCAGTTTTGTTTCATACAAGGGGTCAACCGCATAGGCGGGCACTGCGGTGGCGATTGCCAACAGAAATGCTGATATCAATGCTCTGCAGCGCACGTATTAACCCTATGGTGGTGGATTCCCCACTGATGGTTGTGACTGGAAAGCAAGGCGTCTTCAAGGCGCAATAGGCGGCAACCCTCAATTTTTAAAGTTTCGGGTTAACGTCTCAGCCATTTCAAGCACGCTTGGCGTAACGTCAAAAGCCGCCATTTCCTCGAATTTCAACCAGTGGACGGCGGCGGCATCATCGGCTGCAACCGCTTCACCCACCGGATCGTGCGCCAGAAAGACCGCAAGGTGATAGGCTTTGGGTGCAGGAAATTCGGGCGTTGAATAGTCAAAGACGACAGTATCGAGATAGGAAACCTTGGTCGCGATTATGCCGGTTTCTTCGAACAGTTCCCGAATAGCCGCTGCGTCAGGTGCTTCTCCCTCCTCACGCCGTCCGCCGGGAAAGGCCAGCCAGCCCTTTGACGGTTCACGCCCGCGCTCAACCAGAAGGAACGCTTCGTTGCGGACGCAAACCGCCGAAACACCATCAACAGTCGGGGAAAGTGGAATCTGTGCCATGGGCTAGGGGTATGCCGGGAGAGGGTTTTTGACAAGGGTGGTGGATGGTGGGGTGTGGTGCGTGGTTCGACAAGCTCACCATGAGGGAGAGTGAGGATGCAAAGCTAATCGCAAAGGTTGCATTGCAAAGGTTGCAGAACTTGACTCTCCACCTCCACCTGTTCCCGTCATCACCCTCACCTTTCTCCGTCATCCTCGGGCTTGACCCGAGGACCCATAATTAAAAGCTCCGAGCAACCAAGTTCGTTTGATCTCCTTAGCTGTGGGTCCTCGGGTCAAGCCCGAGGATGACGGGAAGAGGTGGGGGGTGGGAGYCAAGTTCTGTAACTTTGCGACTAGCGTTGCATCCACCCTCTCCCTCATGGTGAGCTTGTCGAACCACGAACCACGCACCTACACACCGCGCACCGCAACCCACAAACCACACATCACACAGATTAATTGTAACCACCTTGACCCGGCATCGAAAAACCGGAAGATCACCATTCCAATTCAAATAGGCTTTTCATTGCATGTGCGGACGTTTTGCCCTCCTCGGAACCCCGGAA
This sequence comes from Phyllobacterium sp. TAF24, assembly GCF_052113785.1. NCBI lineage: Bacteria > Pseudomonadati > Pseudomonadota > Alphaproteobacteria > Hyphomicrobiales > Phyllobacteriaceae > Phyllobacterium > Phyllobacterium sp. TAF24. The sequence continues at coordinate 136,562 of NZ_JBFRDN010000010.1, forward strand.
GAGATTGAAGCCCTGATGGGCACGATGGATGTGGAGGCATTTCCCGCCCGCTATAATATCGCGCCGACACAGCCGGTGCTGATGATTGTCTCAGGCGAAACACCGCCGCCCGGCAGCAACCGCCCGGATCGCCGGGCACTGCTGGTGCGCTGGGGGTTCATTCCGGGCTGGGTCAAGGACACCGCCAATTATCCGCTGATGATCAATGCCCGTTCGGAAACGGCCACCGACAAGGCGTCGTTTCGCGCCGCCATGCGCCATCGCCGCGCGCTGATCCCAGCCTCGGGCTTCTTTGAATGGCGCCGCGATGGCAACAAGAAATCGCAGGCCTTCTGGATCAGGCCCAAACATGGCGGTGTTATCGCCTTCGCCGGGCTTTATGAGCCATGGGCCAATGCGGAAGGCTCCGAAATGGATACGGGCGCAATCCTGACCACCAGCGCCAATGAAACACTGCGCCCCATCCATGACCGTATGCCTGTTGTCATTGAGTCCAAGGATTTCAGCCGCTGGCTCGATTGCAAGACGCAGGAACCGCGTCATGTCGCGGATCTTATGAAACCTGCGCAGGCCGATTTCTTTGAGGCCATCCCCGTTTCCGATAGAGTGAACAAGGTTGCCAATATGGGGCCGGATATTCTGGAGCGGGTCGTCGAGGGGATGGCAGAAGTCAAAAAACCGGCGCGGCAAAAGCCGCCAGAGTCTGATGATCAGATGAAGCTCTTCTGATCCCGCTGTTTCAAGCTTTCTTCAATTTCAGGATTTTCCCAATGTTTTCCGCCGCTCTGTCCGGTTTCCTTCTTGGTGCCTCATTGATTATCGCCATTGGCGCGCAGAATGCCTTCATTCTGCGTCAGGGGCTTTTGCAACAGCATGTTTTCATTCTTAGCCTGATCTGCGCGCTATCCGATGCGCTGCTGATCACCGCTGGCGTTGCTGGTCTTGGCACGCTGATCGCCCAGTCACCCAAGCTGATTTCGTTTGTCACGCTGGGTGGTGCCGCGTTTCTGTTCTGGTATGCATCCGTGGCGTTTCGCCGTGCGCTCAAGCCCGAGGCCATGCAGGCGGCAAAGGCGGGCGAGGGGTCTTTGAAAACCGCGATAGCCACGGTTCTGGCGCTGACATTCCTCAACCCGCATGTTTATCTCGATACGGTAGTGCTGCTTGGCGGCCTGTCGGCGCGTTTCGAGGGGGTCAATCGCGCGGCCTATGGTGGCGGTGCTGCGGTTACTTCGTTCGTGTGGTTCTTTGGTCTCGGCTATGGTGCGAGACTGTTGCAGCCGGTTTTTGCAAAGCCGGCCGCTTGGCGCGTGCTTGATGTCCTGATCGGCCTTGTGATGGCCGGGATCGCCCTCAGTCTGTTAGTCCGTTTCCTGCACGGTTGAGTTAAGGTTCAACAGTGGCCGCTGGCGTGGCTTGGTCAAAACGGCGGCCTGAACGGCTGCCGGGCCAATCGCACGATATTGTGCGGCCAGATGATCGGCGAATACGGTGTCGCGGGCTTTGGCCGCTACGGAAGTGTTGGTCATGGGTCCGGTCCTGTGTCGCGGGGACAATTCCCCGGTGATCTCAGACGCAGGAATCCCGGTCAATTGGGCCGGAAAAAAGGCACTTTCCGGGAGGATTTTGGGCTTTCCGGTTAATTTGGATTAACCAATTCAAAACTGATAAATTTGTCACAGGTGACTACTGACAGCTTGCGCTTGACGTCGCGCTTCCGCTCAACCATAAATGCAATCATGAAAACGTCGTCCGTAACGATTATTACCTGTCGGATTATTATCAGCTAGCGCTTCGCTGGCCCCGGCCGTTTTCGTCTCAAAATTTGATCCAAAGATGTGAAACGCACCGGTCGCCAGACCAGCGTGATGATATGCGTATTCACCATTGAAACCTTAAATTTGAGATCAGAGACATGCCGCACAGATTGAGCCTTTACAATACGCTCACCCGCACGAAGGAAGACTTCGTGCCGATCGATCCGAAAAACGTGCGCATGTATGTCTGCGGCCCGACCGTCTATGACTATGCCCATATTGGCAATGCCCGCCCGGTCATCGTGTTCGATGTGCTGTTCCGGTTTTTGCGCCATGTCTATGGCGAGGCGCAAGTTACCTATGTGCGCAACATCACTGACGTTGATGACAAGATCAACGCGCGTGCCGCACGGGACTATCCTGATTTGCCCCTGAACGAAGCAATCCGGGTCGTCACCGATAAGACCAATGCGCAATTTCAGGCGGATGTGAAGGCGCTGGGCAATCTGGAGCCATCGGATCAGCCACGGGCGACGGATTACATCAAAGAGATGGTCGCGATGATTGACCGTCTGGTGGAGCGGGACGTTGCCTATGTTGCTGACGGTCACGTGCTGTTTTCGCCATCGGCGATGAATATGCGCAACGGCCCGCGTTATGGCCTGCTTGCCCGTCGTTCATCCGATGACATGTTGGCCGGGGCCCGGGTTGATGTCGCATCCTACAAGCGCGACGAGATGGATTTCGTGCTGTGGAAGCCGTCCAAGGTTGATGAGCCGGGCTGGCCTTCGCCTGCGGGCATTGAAGGGCTGGGACGTCCCGGCTGGCATATCGAGTGCTCCGCCATGGCCATGGCCAAGCTGCTGGAACCATTCGGCGGCGGACTTTATTGCGATGATCCGATGAAGAACATCTTTGACATCCATGCCGGTGGCATTGATCTCGTCTTTCCACACCATGAGAACGAGATCGCCCAGTCATGCTGCGCGCTGGGGACAGAGCGCATGGCCAATATCTGGATGCATAATGGTTTTCTGCAGGTCGAAGGCCAGAAGATGGCCAAGAGCGCCGGTAATTTCTTCACGATCAACGAGCTTTTAGAAACGAAAGTCTTTGGTGACCGCAAATGGCCGGGTGAGGTGCTGCGCCTTGCCATGCTGATGACCAATTACCGCGAGCCGATTGATTTTACCGTCAACCGGCTGGAGGAAGCCGAGAACATTCTGGTCAAGGCACGCGAATATGTGGGCGACGCTCCTGTCGGGACGATTCCGGATGATGCGATCACCATCCTGTCGGATGATCTGGCGACACCAAGCCTGATCAACTGGCTGGCGTCCATCCGCAAATCCGGTTCGGTGAGCCCGGAAGATTATCATGCTGCCTTCGCACTGCTCGGTGTTGATGTAGCGGGGCAAACAGCGGCCAATCTGTCCGATGCTTTCAAGGCTGAACTTGATGCGAAGATCAGGGAACGTCTGGCTCTGCTTGGCGCAAAGAGCTTTGCCGAGGCTGATCGTATTCGTGATGAGCTGCTGGAAAAAGGCATTCAGCTCAAGGACGGCAAGAATCCTGAGACCGGAGAGCGTGTGACAAGCTGGGAGGTGAAAAGGTGAGTTTGGTGCAACACCTCCCTCTGCCCTGTCGGGCATCTCCCCCACAAGGGGGGAGATCAGCCTTCAATACCGTCTTTGCACAATCTGAAACCGTTCCTGTTGTGCAAAGGCGTTCATGCCAATGTGATCTCCCCCCTTGTGGGGGAGATGTCCGACAGGACAGAGGGGGGTGAGCACCATGCCATCCCACACCCCCGTCTCGCCCAAAATCCGCGGTAACGCCAAGTCCATGCGCAAAGCATTGACCGATGCTGAACTAAAACTTTGGAATGCGGTTCGCGCACATCGGCTGATGGGATTGGCCTTTAAAAGGCAAATGCCCATTGCGGGCTATATAGTCGACTTTGCCTGCCCGACGCGTCGGTTGATCGTGGAGTTGGATGGCTCGCAGCATGGTAACGACATCGATCTGAAATACGATCAGAATAGAACCCAACGTTTGGAAGCGGATGGCTGGACCATGCTGCGTTTCTGGAATGATGATGTTTTGCGGGATATTGACGGTGTATGTCAGCACATTATCAGCGCTGCATTGAGCGGGAACGAAAACCATGAGTCTTGATAACAAGCCCGTTTACACCGGCGGCTGTCAGTGTAGCGCTATTCGGTTTCGCATCGAAGGTGCGCTGACGGATACATCCATCTGTCATTGCCGGATGTGCCAAAAGGCATTCGGCAATTTCTATGCGCCGCTGGTTTCGATTGGAACAGCGCACCTGCAATGGACACGCGGCGAGCCAAAGCGCTTTCGTTCGTCCAATCATGTCCAACGCGGTTTCTGCGAAAGCTGCGGCACGCCTTTGACCTATGAGGCACCCGATGGCGTGGCGCTTGCCATCGGTGCCTTTGATCACCCGGAGGAACTGGCACCGATCGTGCAATGGGGCATTGAGGACAAGCTGCCCTATGTCGATGATTTGCATCATCTGCCCGGCCATCGATCTGATGCTGATCTGGAGTCAGCCGGGTTCCTGAAAACAATGATATCCAACCAGCATCCCGATTATGATACGGATGAATGGCCGCTGGGGGAGGCGGGCAAGTGAAAAAAGAACGCGTTTATCTTTTCGACACAACATTGCGTGATGGTCAGCAGACGCCGGGCATCGATTTTTCGGTTGAGGACAAGAAAGTCATTGCCGATCTGCTCGATGAATTTGGTCTTGATTATGTCGAAGGCGGCTATCCCGGCGCCAATCCCACCGACACGGCATTTTTTGCGGAAAAGCGCACCAAACGAGCAAAGTTCGCTGCTTTCGGCATGACCAAACGCGCCGGTGTTTCCGTCTCCAATGATCCGGGCCTTGCGGCGCTGATTGGCTCCTCGGCTGATGTTGTCTGCTTTGTCGGCAAAAGCTGGGACTATCATGTCCGTGTCGCGCTTGGCTGTACCAACGAGGAAAATCTGGAATCCATCGATGCATCCGTGAAAGCAGCCGTTGCGGCAGGCAAGGAAGCCATTGTCGATTGCGAGCATTTTTTTGACGGCTACAAGGCCAACCCTGATTATGCCATGGCCTGCGCCAGAACCGCCTATGAGGCCGGGGCGCGCTGGGTGGTGCTGTGCGACACCAATGGCGGCACGCAGCCCAATGAAGTCAGCGACATTGTTCGTGCTGTAACCAAAGTCATACCGGGCGATCATCTCGGCATTCATGCGCATAATGACACGGAGCAGGCGGTTGCCAACTCGCTGGCGGCTGTGGATGCAGGCGTGCGTCATATTCAAGGCACGCTGAACGGCATTGGTGAGCGCTGCGGCAATGCCAATCTGATCACTATCATTCCGACGCTGGCGCTCAAGCCCGCATGGTCGAGCCGTTTCGAGACTGGCATCAGCCCGGAAAAACTGAAGGATCTAACCCGCCTGTCGCGCAGTTTTGATGAATTGCTCAACCGTGCTCCCAATGCGCAGGGGGCTTTTGTCGGCACCTCGGCTTTTGCGACCAAGGCTGGCATCCATGCCTCGGCGCTGATCAAGGAGCCCGCGACTTACGAACATGTGCCACCGGAAACAGTCGGCAACCGGCGCAAGGTCATGGTGTCGGATCAGGGTGGCAAGTCCAACTTCATCAATGAGCTGGAGCGGCGCGGTATATCCGTTGCCAAGAACGATCCACGGCTCGATACGCTGATTGCACTGGTCAAGGAGCACGAAGCGGAAGGCTATGCCTATGAGGGCGCCGATGCGAGCTTTGAACTTCTCGCCCGCCGTACGCTCGGCACCGTGCCTGAGTTCTTCAAGGTCGAGTCATTCCGCTGCATGGTCGAACGGCGCTTTGATGCCAATGGCAATATCAAGACTGTCTCGGAGGCCGTGGTCCGTGTCGAGGTGGATGGCGAGCAGCGCATGTCCGTGGCGGAAGGCCATGGCCCGGTGAATGCGCTCGATCTGGCGTTGCGCAAAGACATGGGACGCTACCAGAACGAGATCAATGATCTGGTGCTGGCAGACTTCAAGGTGCGTATCCTCAATGGGGGCACGGAAGCCATCACCCGCGTTTTGATCGAATCGACCGACTCCAGCAACGTGCGCTGGTGGACGGTGGGTGTTTCCGACAACATTATCGATGCTTCGTTTCAGGCACTTATGGACTCAGTGGTCTATAAATTGATGAAAAATCGCGATCTTGCGGGCAAAATCGCTGCGGAGTAGATCGCCTGAGAGGCTTATCCTAACGCATTAGGGACATTCCTGCCTTTTCTTCAGAGGTCAACCAGGAATCGTGCAACCATTTTTCGGTTTTACGACGGCCGGGGAAGGTTATCCAGACGATGTCACGTTCAAAGACCATAACCTCGCGGTCAGCGCCTACAATAACCCAGAACCAACGACCATCCGCAGGGTTTCGCATTTTCACTTTCATACCCGTGACTGTGCGCGTTCGTAATTTTCCAGCTTGTGCGAGGCGTAGAACTTCATCATGTGGTCTAATCCAACTGATATCCATCTTGGGAAGGAGGTCTGGTGCCGTCTGTTTCAGAAAGATCATGGCGATCTCTCTCGCTTCGTCGGTCGAAGGCAAGTTGCCTTCGGTTAGAATCAGGTCCATGCGCGCAAAGCCTTTTAGTTTTCCGGTCATGTCGACAATGAAACTGATGTGTTCGCCCCCGAGACCTTTATTGCGACCGTCGAGGCGTTCACAACGGACAAGTTCAGCCGGTTCACCGTCGATGGTGATGTTGCGACGGGTGACTTGTTCATAGTGCGCAGGCATTTCCTTGATGGCTAGCGGCGTTCCAGGGAATGTTATTGCAGTCAAAGAGGGCACGATCTTTCCTTTCAAGTATCGACAAATGTTGAGATAGTCGTTCCGCCATCGGGCTCATGGAGACGGCGATTGCCAGTAGTTGAGGTCTTCGAAACATGGCCTATTTCCTGATTTTTGGCTTACCGGTGACCAAAAGAGCGAATGCAGCCATGCCCAACAACGTTGCAGGTAGAAGCCAAAGCAGAACAATTCCATACGTTGCGAGGATTTGCGCAACCGGTCCAGCGAGGCTCGCACCAACAAACAGGGCAAAGGAATATATGGCGAGCGCTAATCCGCGATTGGAATTGTTTGCAAAGCCAGCAATAGTCGCAATGAGGCCGGGAACGGCGAGCGCTACGCCTGCGGATAGCAATATGCTGGCAATGATGAGCATCGCTGGTAATTCCGTTACGCCAAGTATCAACGATAAGGAAGCGATTCCAAGACCAATGCGCGCCGTCGTCAGAGCCCCACAGCGCCGCGTAAGAGGAGCGGCGGCAAAAGTGAGAGCCAGGGGAGGCAAGCCGACGAGGCGGAGCATCTGAAGTTCAGCGCCAATCGCAGAGGGCCCGAGAATCTGTGCACCTACATGGAAGGTAACGAAGCCGAAGAGCACGGTCGTGGCCGCCATCCAAGCTATAATAATACTCTTTGCATGAAATAACGATGTGAGTTGATTGTTTGGCCCGGCGGTCGGTGCTGACGCTGTTCTTGCACTGTTCTTTGCGACGGCGAACAGTCCGGTGGCGCCTATTACGTAGAGCGGAGCGATCTCCAGCATCAATATGGAAAGGCTTGCGCCGGATTGAGCGGCGATAAACTGCGCCAGGGGCGCAGCACCCAGAAAGGCGAAGCTCATGAGGGAGACGCCGAACGGGCGTTGTTCAGGCGGTAGTGTTTCGGATACCAGAGATAGTGCTGCCGGGGGAAATGTTGACGCCGCCAGACCCTGCAAGATGCGGGTTGTGAGTAAAAAATTAAACGTGGATGCTTGACTCACCAAGAGCGTTGTAACCGCTGTTGCGATCAGTCCAGCAACGAGCACGCGTCCACGACCGTATCGATCGGACAGTGGTCCGAAGATCAGAAATCCCCCGGCATAGGCGAAGCCGAATGCCGAACCTGCCCATGTCGCGCGAGCCGGGGACACACCGTAGGATTTGGCCATGTCGTTGACCAACGGAATGGTCAGATAAAGTTGGCCCACCACGAGAAATCCGCACGTCATGAGAAAACCAAGAAGGAGAGCATGGCGTAATGTCATGTCATCGTTACCTTTATAACAGTTGACGTAAGATAGAGATTTATGATGAGACTTGTTTATGTCGCACCGGTGGCTAAACCTGCCGGGCAAGCTTGATCAATGTTTCCATTCTTTCGATATTGGCTTCCAGGTCACTTTTGAATGCAGCGAGTTCTGACAATTGAGCGTCTGCTTTTGCAAGTTGATCCTGCAAGATCAACAATACCTTTTCCTTGCCTTTCAGGCCCGTTCCATCGGTGAAATACAATTCGATAACGCTGGCGATTTCGTCGAGGCTCAGCCCAAGATGTTTGAGCGCTGCTATCTTCTCCAGCCGCTTGAGTGAAATTTCATCGTAATAACGATAACCGGTACCTTCCCTTTGTGCAGGGGCCAATAAGCCTATTCGCTCGTAATAATGGATCGTGCGATGGCTGACGCCAGCCCGCTCCGCTAGTTCCCCGATTTGCATCTTTGCAGATGTCGTCATTTTCGGTTTCAATCTCTATTTGACGTCGGGTCGACATTTAGTCTCCTGATCTGCCGCGGTCAATCTTTGCCTGATATTCTATCTCGTTCGTGGGCAGACTATTCGACCGATCGATTGGCCACATAGGAGATCGCCACAATGCTGAGAATTAGCAGCGTCATATGTACTTGCTGAATGGCGCCTTGTTTGATCCAGTAACCAAACCAAAACCCTCCGACCATGAAGGTCAACCAAAGTGCTAAGAAACACGTAAGTGCTCGAATTGATGTTGCGCGTGCGGTTTCAACGGAAGAATCAGATTTGCGAATTGCTGCAAGAAGAAATGCGCCAGCCCCTTTCCAAAGATAAGTAGCAATAAGAAATTGAATTGCGACGATAATCCAGAGAAGTGCAGAAGCGACGCCGACGACCGACCACGCACGCCATATCAGACCAATCCCCAACTGATTAGGGTCATCAGAAAGAAGGCGCATTTCCAGCATTGTCTCTAGAAAAAAACGGTTGGTTGCTGGATCGGTTACATTGTTGATGGCCGCAACTGTCATCCAACAGGCTATGCCAACGAGTAATACACTCTTGGAGAAAAGAGTTGGGTTCATGTAATGCGGCCCCTTATTTGACTGTATGCTTTTGAGAGGAAATTATAGGCCATTCGTGACACTTCGCATGACGAATCAATTCATCGTCTTCGCCGACAGCAGTTGGAAATCCGACAAGATTAAGAAGAGGTAAGTCGCTTATATGATCTCCGTAAGCGAAACAGTCGCCCGTTCGGATACATAATTGGCCAGCAAGCGCGGACGCCGCCACAGCCTTCCCATCGCCAATCATAACAGGAGAACTAATATCACCGGTGTAATAGCCATTCTCCTCACAGAGCTGAGTGGCCAATGTGTAATCAGCGCCCAAAATGGATGAGATGGGTTCAAGAAGATCCACACCTGAGCCTGATACGAGCACAATTATGTGTTCTTGGTTCTGATGTTGCCTGAGTCTGTCAATGGTCTGCTGGATGAAAAAATCTTCGCCTGTCTGTATTTGATGCTTGACCCACTCATGTGCAGCTACTCTCACGGTTTGCCTATTCAATCCGCGATAAGCTTGCCAGTATGCTCGATTAATGATGGCACGATTGACACCCATATGGCTGCGTTGACGTAATTCATCGATAATCGCATCGGCATTGATAGATTGAAAAGTCATGTCAAAGAACTTGAGAAATGCAAACATGCTTTTGGTGCGGATCAGTGTTTCGTCAACGTCAAAGAATGCAATAGCCGTTTTTTTATTCATTGTTGTCACTCCGCTATTGTTTCAGTCTTGATGCGTTTCTCAACAATCTGAGAATGGTATTTGACTGCTTCGATGCCTTTGGCAATTTCCTTAGGCTTGAGCAAAGATGGTTCGAACAAGGTATAGTTCACATGAACTTCAGAAGTTTTGACATCATTTTGCCAAACACTGATTTCGGCCGAAATGACATTACGATCTGGCCTCATCTCGTTACGATTGAGTAATTTGTATTCGACAAATGCTGGGAGTGGGAAGGTAAAAGCAAGAAAACGTGCCGAGAACTCATTGAATACAACATACGTTTTTCGACTGCCCACGCCGTCCATATGACCGAGTTCACTCACGGCGATAAACATCTGTCTGCATGCTTCAACAATGATCATGCCTTGTATCTGCTGGCCGGTGACGTGATCTAGAAGAAATTCGTTCTGATCGGAAATGATAAGGTGCGAACGATACACATCTTTATCGGCAACCACGGGTACCGAGATCAAGGTATTTCTCTGTTGGCGCTTATGTGTAATCGCCTCATGCGCTTGAGTCGGACTACCTTCGTCGCGCCAGAGCGTAAGTGATTTTGTTGTTCCTCTGAGATGTGCAACAGTTTCAAGGGAAACTCTGTCATTTTCAGACAGGCCTTGGCCTTCGATGAGAAAAAATTCAGCATGATCGCTGTTCTTTAAGCGTTCGTATGCCTCTGAGAATGTTAGAGCTCCGCAAGCACCAGAAAATTCGGAAAAACGGTCTGAGACGACCATAAAAATTGTCATCCTTGCCTCTTAAAATTTGGCATGTTTCAGCGCGCCACATTTTCTCGAAATGTATGTTTTTAAGTTCGTGATCAATAGGGTAAGCTTTTCAAAAATGTAATCTTACGTCAAGTAGAGATTTATCGAGTGGTCCAATTTTTGTTAGGATCGCTTTCATTGATGAGATAAAGTCTCAAAGGTTGCTCCGAGTAGGCTGATTTTCCCGATTTTTCATTGAATATAGCTCAAAACATCAAGAGCCTTGATGCATTGATCAGCCGAATTCAATAGACGTTTTAGGGCTATGGTCGTAGATCAGCGCCCATGAGCGAACAGATCAATCAAAGCAGCCTTGGCGCTGGTGCAATGGTAACCGAAGCACAACCGGGAATGTCCGATGGCAGGAAGGGCTTTATCTTTGCGCTGTCTGCCTATCTGCTTTGGGGCATCCTGCCGTTTTATCTGAAGGCCGTCGATTACATGCCGACCCTTGAGGTTGTCTCGCACCGCATTGTCTGGTCGGTGCCGATTGCCGGCGTCGTTCTTTGGTGGCTTGGCCGCTTCGATGATCTGAAAACCGCGTTCAAGACACCGCGCATGTTGGCCATGGCGACGTTGACGGCAACGCTCATTACGATCAATTGGGGCACTTATGTCTGGGCCATCGGTGCGGGTCACGCGGTTGATACGGCGCTCGGCTATTACATCAATCCGCTGGTGAATGTCGTGCTCGGCAGTGTTTTCCTGTCGGAAAAGCTGACACGCCCGCAGATGGTTGCCATTGCTCTGGCGGCCGGCGCTGTCCTGTTACTGACGATTTCATCCGGTGGCTTGCCGTGGATCTCGCTGGTTCTGGCTTTCAGCTTTGGTTTTTACGGCTTCTTCCGCAAGACGCTGCCTATCGGGCCGACGCAGGGTTTCATGCTGGAAGTGCTGATCCTGTCCGTTCCGTCACTCGGCTTCATTTTCTGGACGATAGCACAGGGAACAAGCCATTTCGTCAATGGCAGCAGCCATGACATCGGCCTTTTGCTGTTTGCCGGTCCCGCCACGGCCATTCCGCTTATTCTTTATGCTTTTGGTGCCAAGCTTCTGCGCTACACCACCATCGGCCTGATGCAATATCTTGCGCCGACCATCGTGTTCCTCTGCGCCATCTTTGTCTTTGGCGAGCCATTCTCGCATGAACAATTCATTGCCTTCGCGATGATCTGGGCAGCGCTGGTGATCTACACCTGGTCCATGCTGCGTGAATCGCGCAAGGTGAAGGCGCTCGCCGTTTAATCAGCATCACCATGGGTGAGTGTTGTAGTGCGTGGTTCGTGGTTCGTGGTTCGACAAGCTCACCATGAGGGACAGGGGTGATGCAACGATAATCGCAAACGTTGCAAATCAAAAAGGTTGCAGATCACAAAGGTTGTAGAACTTGACTCTCCCCCCTCAACACTCACCTCCGTCATCCTCGGGCTTGACCCGAGGACCCACAATTTAGGGTGAGCTTGTCGAAGGGCGGATATCGGGTGGTGCAGCCAGCAAAGGTCTACCCAGCTTAACGCCCCGAGCCACCAATCTTGCGCACAAGCAGATAAACCATCCCCGAGATTATGAGCGCAAGCAGCGCGACGACCCAGAAGCCATGCGGGTTGTTGGCAAAGGGCAAGCCCAGTGTGTTCATGCCGAACAGGCCAGTTATGACAGTGCTTGGCAAGAGAACCGCCGTCATCACGGACAAGACGTAGAGAAACCGGTTGGACTGATCCGTCAACTTGGCCAGAAGCTCGTCTTGCAACAGTCTCGCGCGTTGTTGCAGCTGTTCGCCTTCCGCGTGCAGCGTGGCGGCGCGGATTGACAGTCCCTCAATCAGATCATCAAGATCTTCAGGCAGTGCACGCCGGTCCGCATGGTCAATATGGCGGAACAGGCTGGTGGCGGCGGTGAGATAGCGATGGAAAACCACAATCTGGCGGCGCACCGGTACCAGCCGCTCGCGCTCGCCCTGCCAGTTCTCGCCAACAATATGATCTTCGATGGAATCGAGCGTTTCCGAAAGTTTTGTGATTTCTGCTTTGAGCAGATCAAGAAAGCGCCGGAAGATGGCACTGAACAGCGCTATCGGCGAGGCGGGCTTGGTCTTGCCGCGATTGATGGACTGGCGCACATCATCAACGGATTGCAGCGGATGGCGGCGGCCACTGATGAAAAGGCTCTTGTTGAAGGCAAAGCGGAAATAACCAAGTTCACGCGGATCGCCGTAATGCTCGTGTTGCAAATCGGGCAATTCACCGAAGAGCCAGCCATCCTCATAACTGATCTGGCATTGGTCGCCGGAGGACAGGAACGCCTCGCGCACGCTTTCCGGCAGAGCTTTGTCCGTTTCGAGGCTGCGGCGCGCCCGCGCGTCGGCTAATGCATAACTCTTCCAGGCCCACGCCCTGTCAGCCGTAGCGACTGGTTCAGCGAGCAGTGAACCTGCCGTGTCAAAACTGAAGGCAATGACAAAATCATCGTTGTTGAGACGCTTTGCGTCAGGTTGGGGATCTAAGCTCAATGTTTGAACCATGAAATCCCCATTCCTTCCAGCTACAGCCGTTCGATGATTGCTTCGTCGCCGTCCCGGTCACCCTTTGCTGCCGCATCAAGGATAGCCTGAACAATGTCTTCCGGGCGTTCTACCACAAGCGGATTGACCAAATGTGACGTATGGACAAAACCTTCGGCCTTCATGTGATCGATGAGTGCCAGCATCGGATTCCAGAAACCGTTAATGTTGGCAAAAACCATCGGCTTGCGATGCCGTCCAAGCTGCGCCCAGGTCATGACCTCGACAATCTCTTCCACCGTGCCGATGCCGCCGGGCAGGGTGACGAAAGCATCGGAGCGCTCAAACATCCTGTGTTTGCGCTCATGCATATCCTCGGTGATGATCAGCTCTGACAATTGGCCAAGCGCATGTTCGGTGGCTTCCTTGTTCATCAGGAACTTCGGAATGATCCCGGTGACCTTGCCGCCTGCGGACATGACGCCATCTGCCACGGCACCCATAATGCCTTTAGTGCCGCCGCCATAGACCAGTTCAAGCCCGTTTTCAGCGATGGACTTGCCCAGTATCTTGCCGCTCTGTTTGTAAATCGGATCACGGCCCGGAGAGGAGCCGCAGTAAACACAAATGGATCGAATCTTGCTCATTTGGAAAGTGGTGCCTCCTGCCTTGCGAAACGTCAAGCTTCCGAAGATGCGACAAAAGTTTCGAATTGCCATTTTAGTCTAATAATCACAGGGAATAAGGCTGAATTTAAAGGGTTTTCTTGTAGCAGGGTGGAAAAGGCGCTAGACCAAAAACATCAAGAGGGTCGGGGAATAATGATCAAGAACAAGTTTGCACTGCTGGGATTTGGAGTTGTTGTCGCTTTGGGTCTGGTTGCCGCCTATCTGGGGTTTGTTCCGGGTAAGCCCACTCCCGGTGCGCCCGTTGTAACAGCGGATGGAACTGCGCCTGCGCCGACTGCTCCAAAGCCAGCGGAAACGGCACAAAAACCAGCAGAACAGCCGCAAATTGCTGCGCCTGCCCCGGCGACATCTGCTGATGCGACAACGCCCGCCGCCGGAACGGCACCAGCACCCGCGGATGCATCTCCCGCAAAGCCCGGTGTGCCCGCTTTTGACGTTCTGCGTGTTGATCCCAAAGGGACGATCGTTATTGCCGGTAAGGCAGCAAATGACGGCAAAGTCGATCTTCTGGCACGCGGGCAAGTGATCGGCAGCACCAAAGCCTCACCGTCAGGTGAATTCGTTATCGTTCTCGATGATCCGTTGAAGCCCGGCGATTATCAGCTTGTGCTGCGCTCAACGGCCCCGGATGGCAGTGCAATGACCTCGCTTGAGACGGCGATTGTATCCATTCCGGAAACCAAATCCGGGCAGGTTCTGGCGTTGGTCGAACAATCGGGCCAACCGAGCCGTATGATCACCAAGCCTGAGGTGCCTGCACAGGCAGCTTTGAATGCGCCAGCCACAACGGCGGCACCCACTGGCGATAAGCCGGTCAAACAGTCAACTGGCAAGGCCCGCATTGTCGTCGAAGCTGTTGAAATTGAAGGCAGCAAGCTCTTCATCGCTGGCATTGCCGATGCGGGTTCAACGGTCAAGGTCTATGCCAATGACGATCTCATTGGCTCGACCAAGACAGGTGCTGACGGGCATTTCCTTGTACAGACCACGCGCGATTTGCCAGTGGGTGACTATATCATCCGCGCCGATATGGTTGAAAAGGATGGGGTAACAGTGATTGCGCGGGCCGCCGTGCCGTTCAAGCGCGAGGCTGGTGAACGTGTATCGGCCATTGCGCCTGCATCAGCCACCGAAGCTCCGGCGACAGCGCCGCAGGCTTCAACCGAGACAGCGCCAGCAGCCGGAGCCGAACAGGCTCAGAGCAATGACACCGGTGCGGCGCTCAAGAATGTTGACGGTTCCGTCATCATCCGGCGCGGCGACAATCTCTGGACGATATCCCGCCGTACCTACGGTGAGGGGACCCGCTACACGACGATCTATCTTGCCAACAAGGAGCAGATCCAGAACCCGGATGTGATTTTCCCCGGTCAGGTTTTTGCCCTGCCTGAAAAGGACAAGACGGCGCCGCAATAGAATTATCTGCTCGAGGAAGGTCGTCTTTGCGCAAAGGCGGCCTTTCTTTTGTCCTTGCATTAGAAAGTTATATCGTTTATCGCCGATGAACGATGAAATGCAGCAATCGATTTCAACAGGCAATGTCGGATGTGGAGACGGCGCGCACACTCACTGCGCTTGCCCATCCGGCCCGCTTGCGCATTATCAGGCAGCTTGCCGGGATGAATACCTCCTGCTGCAAGGATATTGTCGCCACGCTTGATCTGGCGCAGTCGACCGTATCGCAACATCTGAAAATACTGGTTGATGCCGGGCTGGTGAATTACCGGCAATCAGGTCAGAGTTCCCATTACAGCATCAATCCGGACGCGTTTGCCGATGTCGCCGCCCTTGTCAGCGATATGGCCAATCTTTGCTGTCCACCCGATATCATTGTGCCGGCAGCGCGGGTAAACGCTGCGGCCATCAAGGAATAGCCGTGGCTGAAAAAACTGTCTCTTCCGAGTCTGGCAAAACACTCCAGACCATTCGCAATCTTTGGGACTATATGTGGCCCGATGAGCGCCCTGATCTGAAAATGCGGGTTGTCTGGGCCTCGTTCTACCTGCTGATTTCCAAGATCGTGCTCATTCTGGTGCCCTACTTCTTCAAATGGGCGACCAATGCTTTGAACGGCAAGTTCGTGGCATCGGATCTGGTGCCGCTCATTCTGGTTGGCCCGCTCATGCTGGTTGCTGCCTACAACGCGGCGCGGATCATTCAGGCTGGCTTGAACCAGTTGCGCGATGCATTGTTTGCCAGCGTCGGGCAATATGCGGTGCGAAAACTTGCCTATAAGACCTTCGTCCATATGCACAATCTGTCCCTGCGCTTCCATGTTGAGCGGCGCACGGGCGGCCTGTCGCGCATTATCGAGCGTGGCACCAAGGGCATTGAAACCATCGTCCGTTTCACCATCCTCAATACGGCACCGACGATTATCGAGTTTTTGATGACCGCCGTGATTTTCGCCTTTGCCTATGGCCTGTCCTATCTGGCCGTGGTTGTGGCAACGGTCTGGCTCTATACGTGGTTTACGATCCGCGCCAGCGACTGGCGCATCAACATCCGCCGCGACATGAACGACTCCGATACGGATGCCAACACCAAGGCAATTGACTCGCTGCTGAACTTCGAGACGGTCAAATATTTCGGTAATGAGCAGATGGAGGCAAGCCGCTTCGATGCGGCCATGGCGCGCTATGAAATCTCGGCAACCCGCATCTGGACATCGCTTGGCTGGCTGAATTTTGGTCAGTCAGTTATTTTCGGTATCGGCATGGCTGTCATGATGATCATGTCGGGCAGGGAGGTTCTGGCTGGCACGCAGACTCTCGGCGATTTCGTTTTCATCAACGCCATGCTGATGCAGCTATCGATCCCGCTCAACTTCATCGGCTTTATCTATCGCGAAGTCCGGCAGGGCCTGACGGATATTGAGCAGATGTTCGACCTTCTCGATGTCGAACAGGAAGTCACTGACAAGCCTAATGCCAAGCCGCTGGTGATCGAGCGGGGTGCGGTGCGCTTTGACAATGTGATGTTCGCCTATGATCCAAAGCGTCCAATCCTCAAGGGAGTGAGCTTCGAGGTTCCGGCTGGTAAAACCGTTGCTATTGTCGGCCCATCCGGCGCTGGCAAATCGACATTGTCGCGTTTGCTCTACCGCTTCTACGATATTCAGGGCGGATCGATCAGCATTGATGGTCAGGATATCCGTGATGTGACACAGGAGAGTTTGCGTGCGGTGATCGGCATGGTGCCGCAGGATACAGTCCTGTTCAATGATACCATCGCCTATAATGTCCGTTACGGCCGCATCACGGCGAGCGAAGAAGAAGTGCGCAATGCGGCGGATCTTGCCCAGATCGGCAGTTTTATCAAAAGCCTGCCCGAGGGCTATGACGCCATGGTCGGCGAGCGCGGGCTAAAACTCTCGGGCGGCGAGAAGCAGCGCGTTGCCATTGCCCGCACCATTCTCAAAGCGCCGCCCATCCTCATCCTCGATGAGGCGACATCGGCGCTCGACAGTGCCACGGAACATGAAATTCAGGCGGCGCTTGATCTTGTCAGCCGTGATCGCACGACGCTGGTCATCGCCCATCGGCTCTCAACCATTATCGGCGCTGATGAAATCATTGTGCTCAAGGACGGCGTAATCGCCGAGCGGGGAAGGCATACGGCACTTCTGGCAGAGAATGGCCTCTATGCATCCATGTGGAACCGCCAGCGCGAGGCAAGCGAGGCTGAGGAGCGTCTGCGCAAGGTGCGCGAGGAGGACGATCTTGGCGTGGTCGTGCGCGGCAAGCCAGCTTTGGATGTCGCCGTCGAACCTTAAAACGTCGCGCCCAGCAAAACCCGGCCAATGAATAATTCTGCTGATGAATTGTCCCGGCCGGGTTGAAAGGTTTGCTCCCGCTGCCAATCTCCGATAAGTAACGCGCAATTCCGGTGGCTTATATATGCTGCCGGGCGAGTATTTGGCGCTGTCAGGAACAAACCAATGAGCCTTGTCGATTCCATCCGCAACACGCTGGTACCCATCCACCGGGAGGGTTATCCGTTCATCGCCGGTTTTGCCGGGGTGACCGTGGTTCTCGGCTATTTCTGGGAGCCCCTGTTCTGGATCGGCCTCATCCTCACGGCCTGGTGCATCTATTTCTATCGCGATCCGCAGCGCGTGACACCCACGGACGATAAACTGGCGATCAGCCCCGCTGATGGCCTTGTTTCGGCCGTTGGCCCCGCTGTTCCACCGCGTGAGCTTAATCTTGGCGACCGGGAAATGACCCGCATTTCCGTGTTCATGAATGTGTTTTCGTGCCATATCAACCGCGCGCCGGTGCGCGGCCGCATCACGACCATCGTCCACAAACCCGGCAAATTCCTCAATGCCGACCTCGACAAGGCCAGCGCCGAGAACGAGCGCAACGGCCTTGTGATCGACAGTCCGAACGGGCAGGTGGCAGTGGTGCAGATCGCCGGTCTTATTGCCCGCCGCATCGTCTGCTGGGCCGATGAAAACAATTCCATTTCGATTGGCGAACGCTTTGGCCTGATCCGTTTTGGCTCACGCGTTGATGTCTATCTGCCTGAAGGTTTTGCCCCACGCGTTGCCGTCGGCCAGACGGCGGTTGGCGGCGAGAGCGTGCTTGCGGAATTCGGCGGCGAGCCCAGCGCTCCGCTGGTCCGTATCAGCTGAGGCGCGCGGCATGAGCGAGCCCGACAACGATCCGCTGTTCGATGACAAGCCTGAGGTGAAGGAGCCGACAGGCTCGCGCATTCCCATGCGCTATCTCATTCCCAACGTGATTACGGTTCTGGCCATCTGTGCCGGTCTTACCGGTATCCGGCTGGCCTTTGAGAACCGGTTTGAGCTGGCAGTTTCGATGGTGCTGCTCGCCGCTTTCCTCGATGGTATTGACGGGCGCATTGCCCGCATGATGAAGGGCTCGACAAAATTTGGCGCGCAGATGGATTCGCTTGCCGATATCGTCAATTTCGGTGTCGCACCGGCGCTGGTTCTCTATGCCTATATGCTGGATCAGGCCCGCTCCTTCGGCTGGATTGCCGCACTGCTCTATTGCATCGCCTGCTGCCTGCGCCTTGCCCGTTTCAACGTGATGCTTGATGTGGTCGGCAAGCCGCTGTGGCAGAACAATTTTTTCACCGGCGTTCCGGCCCCCGCGGGCGCGATGCTGGTGATGCTGCCTGTCTATCTAGGCTTTTTGGGGCTCGCGCCCACGCGCCCGCTGGCCTTTGCCGGCGCAGCCTATACGGTGGGTGTGGCCATCCTGATGATCAGCCGCCTGCCTGTTTTCAGCGGCAAATCTGCCGGAACAAAGCTGCGCTCTGACTGGGTCATGCCGAGCTTTCTGGCCATCGTTGTCTATGTTGCTTTCCTGATGAGCTATACGTGGGAAACACTGACGCTGACGACCATCGGCTTCTTCCTCACCCTGCCATTCAGCGCCCGGGCGTGGAAATGCCACGAGGCAGCTGATGCCGCCGCCGTTGCTGTGTCAGAGACGCCAACAGCTTCTTAAGAGTGGACTGCAAGGTTCTGTGGTTCGCTGGGGTGCGTGGTGAGTGGTTCGTGGTTCGACAAGCTCACCATGAGGGAGAGGGGTGATGAAAGGGAGCTTTATTCTGCTCCCTTCGTGATCTCCAATCTCTCCGATGATCGTTGCATCCTCACTCTCCCTCATGGTGAGCTTGTCGAACCACGAACCACATCGCAGCAGCACTATACTCAGTTGGGCTTGAGCGTTCGATTGAACGCCTCTGTAATTATCTCGACCAGTTGTGCATKAATTGCACTGCGTGAGCGACCACTGCCGTCGGTGCAAAACGGCTCGTCTATGCCTTGAGCTTTGAGGACTGCAGGTGCATCGGGCTTGCATTCAGCAAGCAATGTAAAATGGCCTGCATCTTCAATCGCCGTATATCGTGCATCGGGAATTATCTTGGCGATTGCCGAAGCTCGCACCGTCAGTGGAATGTCCTCCGGTCGTCCCAGATTGATCAAATCAACTGGTATCGTGATGCTTGCAACGCTTTCGGGTTCAAATGTGTCAGTTGGACCGGGATCAATTACGACTGCTGAGCGGATACGTTTGTCCGAGTTGTCGCGGGCTGCTGGCTGCAAATCCATCTTGTGCAGATCAAGGCCGCTTTGTCTGACCCAACCGCACAGGGAGGGGTTGATCAAATCCGTATCGCAATAGGCTGCCAGAAGTTTTGGATCTATCCGAACGCCCGCAATCGCCAGAGCGGTGTACCCACCCATGGAAACACCTAGCGCGCCAATTTTCTGATTATCCATATGATCCTGAAAGAATGCCTCCTTTTCCAATACATTCAAAGTATCAGTGAAATCAGCAGGCCGCCGCCAAAGCTTCATATTCTCAAGCGCCGATTTGTTTCCGCTCAGGCTTCCGGGATGAGTGGGTGCTGCAACGATAAATCCCTGTTCGGCCAGTGGTACGGCCAGCCAACTCAGAGCCGGCGCATTACCGCCAATGCCAGCGCCATGGGAAAGCAAAATGAGTGGGAATTTTCCTTCAGATATGGGAGCGTCCCGTTGAGCAGGCGTGCCAAGGAAAAACGGCGTATCTCCAAGGACGACCTGTTTACCGCCCGGTTGCGCGGGATACCATACAATTGCATCGAGATTGATGGCTCGCTCTTTTGAAGGAACCACGATTTGCCGAACACCGACAGCACCGTCGGCATGGGCGATTTGTGCGGTGCTCAGGGCAAAATAGACGGACGCGATTGCAAGCTTGAGCATTTTCATGATGGTGTTCCTTATTTGATGATTGATAGGATCAACGGATCGTCACGCGGGCATAGTTGCTTTTGATGGTGATCGATGGTTTGGCGCCGGGCGTGCTATCCCGTTTGCTGTCGATGAAGGACGCCTTGGCATCCACGGTGTAATTGATCGGCACATCACCGCCGAAGGTGAAGGAGGCATCGAGCGCATGGGAATCAAGCCGGATCGTCTCGGTGTTGCTGATGTGGGCGAAGCGCAAGTCGCTACGCACTGCATCGCCTGAGATATCGACATTGGAGGCATGGCCATCCAGTGAGAAATCAGCCGCATGGCCTTTTACAAACACATTGCCGTATTCACCGGTAAGCCGGGCGGATAGCGCGGCTTGCTCAATGTTGATGCTGGCATTTGCTGGCAGGTTCGCGCGGATCGAGACTTCGCAATCGGAAAGGCTGAGAAACGGCGCATTCACCACATGGATGAGCAAGGTCTGATCCTTGATCTCCATCGTCGTACGGGTGGCGCATTCATTGGAAAACCAGCTTGAATACCAACCGGAAAACCAGCCGGAGCGGGTGCTCATAATACGCGCCTGATAAGGATCGGTGTTGCTCGTTGCAAACTCTATACGGCTCGCTTCACCTGATATGGCGACCCTGTTGATCTGCCCGATATCAAGTGGTGAACCGGCTTGTGCTGCACTTGGCGTTATCGTTCCGAAGAGAAGCAGAATGGCGGTGAGAAGGTTTAGCATGATGCGGTCCTTATGGTTGGCGTTGAAGCCAGAGGAGGGCCTTTTCACTGTTATCTCGACCTTGATCACAATTCAGGTCGTCCGGGATCGCGTTTCAGGACATAGTGCGGGCAGTCAACTCATGCCGGACATCTTCATGCTGTTTGTTCCATTGCCCTTTGTGGTTGCTGTCCTGCTCGTCGTTCTCCTGATCCAGATGATCAGGCGCAATGATGGCAGCGGTACAAATCCATTCTTTCTGGCTTTGATTTCGGTCTATGCCTTGCAATCGATCGTAATCGGTATCCGCTGGGGTTATAATGTGCTGGAGATATTGCCGCTTCAGGCGGTTCTTGCGGTCATCATTGCAACGCTCGCATGGCTGAGCTTTGAAGCACTGCGCACCGAACGCCCTCCAATACAGCGTCCGCTTCTTCTGTTGCACATCTTGCCGGCACTGCTGATCATTGGCCTGATCGCTTTCTGGCCCGCGCCGATATCTCTGACGATCATTGTCATTTTTGCAGGCTATGGAATTGCGCTTTGCCGTCTGGCATGGCGCGGACCCGATGCGCTGGGCTCATCCCGGTTGGATGGCGTTATCAACTCCTACAGGGCGTTGCAGATCACTGCCTTTGCCATCGCCAGTTCTGCAATCATCGATGTTGTCATCAGCTGGGATTTTGCCGAGTCAGGCGGCACGCATTCAGGCCGCATCGTTGCTATTGGCAATGTATTAGCCATGCTGGTTCTGGGTGCGGCGGCGACGGTTGCCGGGACCAGCCGCCCGGAGGAGCGCGCTGATACTACGTCGGAAGAGGGCGCTTTGCCGGTGGCTCCAAGCGGTGAGGATACGGATATTGCCACCTCGCTCGATAGCCTGATGCAGTCGCGTGAACTCTACCGCGATGTTGACCTCAATCTGAACCGTCTTGCCCGCAAGATGGGCCTGTCAGCCCGGCAGGTTTCCATCGCGGTTAACCGGGTCAAGACGATGAGCGTCTCGCAATATGTGAATGACTTCAGAGTGAAGGAAGCCTGCCGTCTGCTGGCTGATACGGAATTGTCGGTCACCAACGTCATGTTTGATGCCGGGTTTCAGACCAAATCCAACTTCAACCGTGAGTTTCTGCGCGTTACCGGTATGAGCCCGAAGGCATGGAGATCCAATGCTCTGGCCAAAAATAATTCAGGTGGTACGGTTATCCGCCTCGCCGGGTGATTGCAGTTTGCTGGGGCGTAAGTTTGTCGCTGCATTTCCCGCTGTGCCCCTTCGACAAGCTCCGGATGAGGGAGAGTGTGGATGCAAGATAATCGTCATGGGTGCAAAATTTAGCTCCGCGCAATCCTCCCATCTCCGTCATCCTCGGGCTTGACCCGAGGATGACGGAGATGGGTGGGGTATGAGGAGTCAAGTTCTGCATTCATGACGATTATCTTGCATCCACACTCTCCCTCATGGTGAGCTTGTCGAACCACACACCACACCCCTCACAACCACCCCTTAACTCGGGTTATTGTAGCCCAGCAGCTTACCGGCACGCACATCATACAGCTTGCCCGTATCATCAATCTTCGGATCGAGAATGAGGGCGATTTTGGCGGCAACTTCGGCTGGTGTTGGCAAGGTTTCAGGATCTTCGCCCGGAACGGCTTGAGCGCGCATGGCGGTGCGGGTTGCGCCGGGGTTGACCGAATTGACGCGCAGCTTGGTCTGGCGGGCTTCATCGGCCCAGCTGCGGCCCATCACCTCAACAGCGGCCTTGGAAGCCGCATAGGGGCCCCAGTAGGCGCGGGCGGAATGCGCAGCGCCCGATGACAGCAAAAGCGCGCGACCCGCGTCAGAGAGCTTCAGCAGCGGGTCTGTGGTGCGGATCAGGCGCCAGACACTGGAAACATTGATATTCATCAGCTTGTCGAAGACTTTTGCTTCCACATGGCCAATCGGTGAAATCGTGCCGAGAACACCGGCATTGGCGACGAGAATGTCGAGTTTGCCCCAGCGCTCATAGATGGAGCCGCCAAGCCGGTCGATGGCTGGCATATCGGTCAGATCAAGCGGCACCAGCGTGGCCGAGCCGCCAGCGGCGGTGATTTCGTCGTCGAGTTCTTCAAGCCCGCCCACCGTGCGGGCAACGGCGATCACATGCGCACCACGCGCTGCAAGTTCTTTGGAAAGGAAATAGCCAATGCCGCGGGATGCGCCGGTTACAAGCGCAAGCTTGCCGTCCAGCCGAAAACTGCCGTCAGAAATCATGAATGGAAACTCAACCGTTAGCCGTTATTTGCGAGAAGCGCGAACTGGCGCACATTGCTGATACCGTCCCGGTCAACAAGCCGGGTGGGGTAATCGCCAGTGAAGTAATGATCGGTGAACAACGGCGAACTTGCATCGCGCGGCGCTCCGCTGACTGCCCGGTAAAGCCCGTCAATCGACAGGAACTCAAGCGAATCCGCACCAATATATTTGCACATGGAGGCGAGCGTCGCGTGCTGATTTGCCAGCAGCTTGTCCGCATCCGGGGTGTCGATGCCATAGAAGTCAGGATGATAGATCATCGGGCTGGCAACGCGGATATGCACTTCGCGTGCGCCCGCATCGCGGATCATCTGCACGATCTTGACCGAAGTGGTGCCGCGCACGATGGAATCATCCACCAGCACAACGCGCTTGCCTTCGATCACTGCGCGATTGGCCGAATGCTTCAGCTTGACGCCGAAAGCACGGATCGACTGGGTCGGTTCGATAAAGGTACGGCCGACATAATGGTTGCGGATGATGCCGAGTTCGAACGGAATGCCGCTCGCCTGCGCAAAGCCGATTGCAGCAGGGGTACCGCCATCGGGAACCGGAACCACCACGTCGGCTTCAAGCGGTGCTTCCTTGGCGAGATTAACGCCCATATTCTTGCGCGCCGTATAGACATTGCGACCGCCAACAACGGAGTCGGGACGGGCGAAATAGACATATTCGAACAGGCACATACGCTCGGGCTTTGGATTTTGCGGCTTGAAGGCCTCAATGCTGATCGAACCGTCAGCCTGAATTTCGCAGACAACCACTTCGCCGTTTTCAATATCGCGGACAAACTTCGCGCCGATAATATCAAGCGCACAGGTTTCGGAGGCAAAGATTGGTTTGCCGTCGAGATCGCCCATGACGAGCGGACGGATGCCAATGGGGTCACGCGCAGCAATCAGCTTGGTGCGGGTGAGGGCGAGCATCGCGTAGCCGCCTTCCATCTGACGGATCGCATCGATGAAGCGGTCTGACGATGTGGTGCTGCGCGAGCGGGCGATGAGGTGCAGGACAACTTCCGTATCGGAATTGGACTGGCAGATAGCGCCATCGGCGATGAGCTTGCGCCGCATCGTCAGGCCATTGGTGAAATTGCCGTTATGGGCAATGGCAATACCGCCGATTTCCAGTTCGGCAAACAGCGGCTGGACATTGCGAAGCGCAGGATCGCCGGTTGTGGAATAGCGCACATGGCCGATGGCCCGATCACCCGGCAATTGAGCCAGTGTCGCAGGATTGGTGTAATGGTCGCCGACGAGGCCCATCCGGCGTTCCGAGCAGAACTGCTTGCCATCATAGGAGACGATACCTGCCGCTTCCTGTCCGCGATGCTGCAGGGCATGCAACCCCAGCGCCGTCAGCGTTGCGGCATCCGGATGCCCCAAAATGCCAAACACACCGCACTCTTCATGCAGTGTGTCGTCGTCAAGGGACATGAGAGGGGTCTCATCACGAAAAATGTCGGTCATTACCGCAAGCCTTTCGCCGCAGATTCAACTGTAAGATCTGTCATTCCATTATGCCACACTATGTGGGGTATTACCACGCAAACGCCAAGTTAACCCATTGTCGCACCCAAAAAGCTGTTAAGGCTTGGGTGTTGTACCCTCAGGCGGGATATCTTCCTTGGGTTCCGGCGCTGTTGTTGCGTCCGGAGCCGTCATTGATCCGGGCTTCAAACGCTTCAGAGTTGCTTCCGGGTCCTCAGGCAGCAGGCTCATCAGCTTTGCGCCAAGTGAGTCGATCATTGGCTTGGATTTTGCCTGTGAAACCCATGCGGGCTGGTTCTCGGTTACGAGCCAATTGAAAAACAGCATCGCGACAACCACAAGGAGAACACCGCGGGCGGCGCCGAAGAGGAAACCGAGTGTGCGATCCAGTGCGCCGATACGGCTGTCGATGATGAAATCGGCAATCTTCATGGTGATGACCGAGACAATAATCAGCGTAACGATGAAGACGATACCGGCCGCTGCAATCTGGGCAATGGTTTCATTGCTGATATAGGGCGCAAGGAAAGGCACGACGGGCTTGTAGAAGAGATAGGCCGCTGCCGCTGCCGCTGCCCATGAGACGACCGACAGCACTTCGCGCGAAAAGCCGCGCACCATGGCCAGTATCGCCGAAACGAGAGTGATGCCCAAAAGAATTCCGTCAAGCAACGTAATAGGCATTTACATGTATCCCCAATCCAATTCCAACTTATACAGCCTTCGGATAATGGCGGTATCAGGTCAGTCGTCGCGTTTCCCTTTACCGGGTCCCGACGCCGCAATCCGGGCCACAAGGTCCGGCAGCGAGGCCGTCTCGGTCAGATGGGCGTTGCGTCCTTTCGGCACGTCGTTGCTTCCCTTGGGAAGAACTGCCTGCTTGAACCCAAGCTTCTCTGCTTCCTTCAGCCGCTGCACCGCATGCGCCACTGGGCGAACGGCGCCAGACAAGCTGACTTCGCCGAAATAGACGCAATCGGCCGGAAGGGCAATACCAGCAATGGATGAAACCAGTGCAGATGCAACCGCAAGATCAGCTGCCGGCTCGGAAATCCGGTATCCGCCCGCTACATTGAGGTAAACATCGTGCTGGCCGAAGCGCACGCCGCAATGGGCCTCGAGCACCGCCAGAATCATGGAAAGGCGGTTGCCGTCCCAGCCAACGACCGCACGGCGCGGCGTACCGAGCGTGGAGGGTGCGACCAGCGCCTGAATTTCCACGAGTACCGGGCGTGTGCCTTCCATCCCGGCAAAAACAGCGGCTCCCGGCGATTTGTCATTGCGTTCGCCGAGAAAAAGCTCGGAAGGATTGGCAACTTCGCGCAAACCGCGATCCGACATTTCAAACACGCCGATCTCATCCGTGGGGCCGAAGCGGTTTTTGACCGTGCGCAGGATGCGGTAGTGATGACCGCCTTCGCCTTCGAAATAAAGCACCGCATCGACCATATGCTCGACCACGCGCGGTCCGGCGATCTGGCCATCCTTGGTCACATGGCCGACCAGAACGACAGCGGCACCGGTCTGTTTGGCAAAACGGATCATCGCCTGCGCACCGGCTCGCACCTGCGTGACCGTACCGGGGGCCGAATCGGCAGCGTCGGTCCATAGCGTCTGGATCGAATCTATGATGATCAGATCAGGGCGTTTGGAATCGGAAATGGTGGCGAGAATATCCTCGACATTGGTTTCAGCGGCCAGAAGCACATCCGTGTCGGCGGCATGCAGGCGCTGTGCCCGCAGCCGGATCTGCGCCACGGCCTCTTCACCCGAGACATAGATGACCTTGTGGCCCTGCCGCGCCAGTGCAGCAGCGGCCTGGGTGAGCAGGGTTGATTTGCCGATACCGGGATCACCGCCGACCAGAATGGCCGAGCCGCGCACGAAACCGCCACCGGTTACACGGTCAAGCTCGCTGATGCCGGACTGGATGCGCGGTGCATCCTCGATCTCGCCAGAAAGAGAGGTGAGGGCGACTGCACGGCCCTTGCGGCCTGACAATTTGCCGGGTCCGCTGCCGATGCCGCCAGCCGTGCCTTCTTCAACGAGCGTGTTCCACTCGCCGCAGGCATCGCACTTACCGGCCCAGCGCGTGTGCACGGCTCCACAGTTCTGACAGATGAATTGAATTCTTGCCTTGGCCATCAATCGCCTTTTCCGGAGTAGAGGTAGCGACGATGATAACGGTTTCCAAGCCCGGTCAATAATTCAAAACCGATGGAGCCTGCAGCCCGCGCGGCTTCATCAA
This sequence comes from Phyllobacterium sp. TAF24, assembly GCF_052113785.1. NCBI lineage: Bacteria > Pseudomonadati > Pseudomonadota > Alphaproteobacteria > Hyphomicrobiales > Phyllobacteriaceae > Phyllobacterium > Phyllobacterium sp. TAF24. The sequence goes on from NZ_JBFRDN010000010.1 coordinate 163,677, forward strand.
GCAGAATATTATGGCCGAAAAGCTCGATGTAATCACCGGGTTTGACCGCAGCTTCAGGCAGGTCTGTGATGTCGAAGGATGTCATGTCCATCGTCACGCGGCCGATAACAGGCACTTTGTGACCGGCAACAAAACCTTCGCCGCCCTTGCGCACAGCAATGCGCAGCGGTGTGCCGCTGCCCGAGGCCGAGCGCAGATAGCCATCCGCATAGCCGGTTGAACAAATGGCAATGCGCGTGTCGCGCTCAAGCAGCGCCGTTGCACCATAACCTGACGTCTCGCCTTTGAGGCCGGTGCGGATTTGCACAACCCGCGCTTCGACTGTCACAACAGGGCGCATCGGATTGGACTCACCCGCAAGCGGTTCGCCGCCATACATGGCAATGCCGGGACGGCTCAAATCGGAACCGATGCCAACCGGGTGGAAAATGCCTGACGAGTTGGACACGCTTGATTCAATGCCTGCAAAAGCGGCGCGAAGCTGTTGAAATGACTCAATCTGCCGCTGGGTGAGAAGGTGTCCCGGCTCATCGGCGGTTGCCAGATGGGTCATGACCAGAACAGGCATGTCTTTGGCTTGCGTGGCAAAATCAATTGCTTCTGCAACAGTCAGCCCCAGCCGGTTCATGCCCGTATCCACATGCAGTGCGTAGGGCAGGTTCAATCCGCTGCTGGCATTGGCATTGACCCAGAGGTCGATTTCGTAGTGCGAGCCCAGCACAGGAATGAGCCCAGACGTTTCAAAGAAGGGACGTGCCTCGGCAAACAGGCCATTGAGAACAAAAACCCGCGCTTCCGGTGCAATCGCCTTGACCCGCAACCCTTCCTCGACAAGCGCCACAAAGAAAGTGCGGCACCCGGCATCCCACAAGACGGGCACGACATACTCAATGCCAAGCCCATAGGCGTTGGCCTTGACGACAGCGCTTGCCTTCGCCGGCTTGGATTTTTCGGAGAGAAGCTTCCAGTTCGCGGCAAGTGCATCAAGGTCGATCGTAAGCCGCCCGCCCGCAAGACGGGGGTCAGCGCCTGTGGTGGTGATGTGAGGCTGCATGTTGGTCAAATGATCAAGGTCCGGACTGATTAAACTGGTCAAAATGGTATGAGGCTTTTTATTCGGATGCTAGGTGGAAGGTTTTGGTTGCATGTGGTGGTGCGCGATTGGTGGTTCGTGGTTCGACAAGCTCACCATGAGGGAGAGGGGTGATGAAAGGGAGTCAAGTTCTGCAACCTTAGTGATCTGCAACCTTTGTGCTCGGCAATTTTTTGATCTGCAACGTTGACGATTATCGTTGCATCCCCCATGTCCCTCATGGTGAGCTTGTCGAACCACGAACCACGAACCACGAACCACGAACCACGAACCACGAACCACGAACCACGAACCACGAACCACGAACCACGCAGAAAATCTCAACTCTACTCAAACCGCTCCGGCAGATGTGATTCTTCTGCAAGATCCGTGAAGCGGGTGAATTCCGCCTGGAATGCGAGCTTCACCGTGCCTGTAGGACCGTGACGCTGCTTGGCAATGATAACTTCCGCCTTGCCGATGGCTTCCTTGAGATCAGCCTGCCACTTGAAATGCTCTTCGGTGCCTTCCTTCGGCTCCTTGTTCTTGATGTAGTATTCGTCGCGATAAACGAAGATCACCACGTCGGCGTCCTGCTCGATCGATCCTGATTCACGCAAGTCGGAGAGCTGCGGGCGCTTGTCTTCGCGGCTTTCCACCTGACGGGAGAGCTGTGACAGCGCGATGATCGGCGTATTGAGTTCCTTGCCGAGCGCTTTCAGACCGGTGGTGATTTCGGTGATTTCCTGCACGCGATTTTCAGAGGCCTTCTTGGATGAACCCTGCATCAGCTGAATATAGTCGATGACCAGAACGTCGAGGCCGCGTTGACGCTTGAGGCGCCGGGCACGGGCGGCGAGCTGCGCAATGGAAATACCACCCGTCTGATCGATATAGAGCGGTACTTTCTGCATATGCTGCGAGCAGGCGACCAGCTTTTCGAACTCGGCTTCGTTGATTTCACCGCGCCGGATTTTCGATGAACTGATTTCCGACTGCTCGGAAATAATACGGGTTGCCAGCTGCTCCGACGACATTTCGAGGGAGAAGAAGCCGACAACACCGCCATTCTTGGCCTTGATCGTGCCATCAGCCAACTGCTCGGACTCATAAGCCGCAGCGATATTGAAGGCGATGTTGGTGGCAAGCGAGGTCTTGCCCATACCGGGACGACCTGCAAGGACGATCAAATCCGATGGCTGCAAGCCGCCCATGCGATTATCAAGCGCATGGATGCCAGTGGATACGCCCGAAAGATGGCCGTCACGCATGAAGGCGGCATTGGCCATATCCACGGCAGTTTTGACTGCATCGGTAAAAGTCTGGAAGCCGCCATCATAGCGGCCCGTTTCTGCCAGTTCGAACAGCCGACGTTCCGCATCCTCGATCTGGCCCTGCGGCATCACATCAACGGGCGCGTCATAGGCGATATTGACCATGTCCTCGCCAATGGTGATCAGCGCGCGGCGGGTAGCAAGATCATAGATGGCGCGGCCATAATCTTCCGCATTGATGACCGTAACCGCTTCCGTGACGAGGCGGACGAGATATTGCATCACCGTCATTTCGCCGACTTTTTCGTCCGTCGGCAGGAAGGTTTTCAGCGTGACGGGGTTCGCCATCTTGCCCATKCGGATCATGTCCGAGGACACATCGAAAATCTTGYGATGCAGCGGCTCGTAAAAATGCACGGCCTTCAGGAAGTCGGAAACACGGTAAAACGCATCATTGTTGATGAGAATGGCACCCAGCAGCGCCTGCTCGGCTTCGATATTGTTCGGGGCCTCGCGGTAGAGCTTGTCTCCACTGTCGCGTACCTCAAGGAATTTGCGTGCTGCCTCAGCCATATTAATTTTCGCCCCGATTCCAATACCTGTTCCGCAGTAAGCAGTTAAAAATGGCGTGTAAAGCTGCTCTGGACAACCAATGACGGTCCGAACGAAACGGTACCATGATTCCCGTTATTAACAGCCTTGGGGGATAAAACTTTTATTCCTTGGTCTGGTACTATTGACACATCAGCACTTCCGTCGGCGATACCTCACCAAGCACTTCCCTCACTGTTATCGTTAGGCAACACTCTCTCCGTCATCCGTGCGCTTCCCCTCCGTCATCCTCGGGCTTGACCCGAGGACCCATTGCTGCGCAGCGCCATGATTACGGAAAAGTCCCCTCTGCCGTGGGTCCTCGGGTCAAGCCCGAGGATGACGGAGGGAGAAGTGGGGGCAGCCGCATCGGAGGCTTGAAGGTTAATGCAACTGGCCCGCCGCGATCATCGCGATCATGGCGGGCCAATTTTATTCAAGTGCGCGAACGTTAACGTCCTGCGACCGATTCCCGGTTATCGACCTGCGTATTGGCGCAGCTGCGCTCGCTTTCCAGCCGCTTGAGACGTTTTTCTTCTTTCTCGATATAGCTGCGCGTCAGCGGCACAGCTTCCTGCCGGTGCGCCAGCTGTATCTGGAACACCATCAGGTTCTGCCAGCGGAATGCTGATTCTGATGCGGCGAGATAGAATTCCCACATGCGGCAGAAGCGTTCATCATAGATCGCCTTTGCCTTGTCGCGGTTGGCCATGAAGCGTTCACGCCAGATGCGCAACGTATCGGCATAGTGCAGACGCAGGATTTCGATATCGGTGATAACGAGGCCAGCCTTTTCAATATGCGGAAGCACTTCCGAAAGGGCAGGGATATAACCTCCCGGAAAAATGTACTTCTGGATAAAGGCATTGGTATAGGACGGACCATCGGAACGGCCAATCGAATGGAGAAGGAAAACGCCATCCTTCTTCAAAAGCCGGGCCGTATGCTGAAAGTATTCGGCAAAATGCCCGACGCCGACATGTTCGAACATGCCGACCGAAACAATTCGGTCAAAACTGTCATCAATGGTGCGGTAATCGCGCAGGTCAAAGCGGGCCTGTGCCGATAAACCCTCGTCAACTGCCCGCTTATTGGCGATGCCATGCTGTTCGTGTGACAGGGTAACACCCTCCACATTGGCATCGAGGTGGCGGGCGAGGTAAAGACCCAGACCGCCCCAGCCGCAGCCGATATCGAGCGTCTTGTGCCCTTTTTCAACCAGCAGCTTGGCGGCAATATGCCGTTTCTTCGCCATCTGGGCTTCTTCGAGCGTTGCATCGGGGTGCTCGAAATAGGCGCAGGAATACTGCATGTCCGTATCGAGAAACAGCCGGTACAGGTCTTCAGACAGGTCGTAATGCCTGTGTACATTGCTTGATGAACGGGCAAGCGTGTTCATCTGATGCAGGCGGCGGGTGGCACGGCGAATGCCCTCCAGCGCCAGCATCCATGGCTCGCGGGCAACGGTTGCCCCGGTATTTTCGAAGATGATCTTCAGGACGTCATAGATATCGCCGTCGAGAACATCGAGTTCGCCGTTCATATAGGCTTCGGCAAAATGCAGAGAAGGATCAAAGGCAATCCGCCGTTCGGCTGCAGCCGTATTGATGCGGAAATGGATCGGTTCTCCGGTTCCATCACCAAAGGTGCGGTTTTGGCCGGAGGAGTCAGTGATAACAAGTGTACCAGTGTGAACAAGCCGCGAGAGAGCGGCCTTAAGGATGGCATTCATGAACAATCTCCATCATTGACGATAGAGCTCGGCCATTATGAGGCTCGGGAGCGAGCCAAGGTCGGGCGTGGGTAGGATAAATAAATCTACCTGTTTTTTTGATTCTGAAAAGCAAAAAAACACCCGACATCTCTGCCGGGTGTTTTATGGTAAAGCAAATATCACTCCTCAGAGCAGTTTCTGCTTTAAAATCAGGCGTTTTCTTCGCCTTCTTCGTCTTCATCGAAGAATTCGTCAGAAAGCGGTGCTTCTTCAATGCCGTAGATGGCTTCGGCAGAGGTGAGGTCTTCACCCTTTACCTGACGCTCGGCTTCATCGGCAGTACGAGCAATGTTGATCGTAACAGTTGCTTCGACTTCTGCATGCAGAGCCAGAACGATCTTGTGCAGGCCAATCGTCTTGATTGGTGTGTTCAGCTCAACCTGATTGCGGTTGATCGAGAAACCTTCTGCAGTGATCAGGTCAGCAATGTCGCGGGTCGTTACTGAACCGTAGAGCTGACCGGTTTCACCGGCGGAGCGAACAGCAACGAATGTCTTGCCGTTGAGCTTGTCAGCGATTGTCTGAGCTTCGGTCTTGCGCTCAAGGTTGCGTGCTTCAAGCTGGGCGCGCTGGCCTTCGAACTTCTTCTTGTTGGCTTCGTTGGCACGAAGAGCCTTGCCCTGCGGCAGAAGGAAGTTACGGGCAAAGCCGTCCTTTACCTTGACTGTTTCACCCATCTGGCCGAGGCGGCTGATGCGTTCGAGAAGAATGACTTCCATTTGAGTTTTCCTTTCAAGTTCAATTGGTCGTTAATTGTCGTTATTGGGTGGTGTTTTAATTTCAGCCTTTGAAACCGGCGCGTTGCGCGATGTGTCAAACAGACCGGCCAGAAGGAAGACGATGAGCGTAAAGCTGAAGATAAATGCGCAGGCATAGGCGAACCACAGGGCGAACGGCCGCCACGTCGCGCCGCGTGAGCGGGCATGCAGCATGGCAAAGCCTGCCATCGAGAACCCGGCTCCAACAGCGCCAGCAATGGTACTTCCCACATATCCGGGGGCGCCCGGCAGGAAAGCCATCGCGCAGGCAATGGCAAAAATTACCAGTGCAGGGCGAGGCAACCGCAGTGCGCGGGGCCAATCATCCCGGGGGCGTTGCAGTTTGCCGGCAGCAGCAGTGATACGCAGGGCCACATAAAGGTTGGCGACGATAGACATCACAAACGCTGCGGAAGCGATAATGGGCATCAGGCGCAGCATAATCCGTACAAGCAACTGACCGACTTCCGGATTTGCGGCCAATTGGGGATTGGTTTCGTTCATCTGTTTGGTCACGGCCTGTACGAGCGCAGTCATCTGTGCTTCGCCGATCATTGCACCGATAATGATCACACCGACAGCTACGACCAGGCAGAGGCGCAACAATGTGTCGGCCAGGGGATACCAGACAAAGACGTCTTTGGGGCCGCCGATTTCAGCTGCCGGTCGTGCCAAACCAATGAAATATGCGCCTGTAGCGGCTGGAACAGCCATCAACAGTATGTCGGCCACTGCATCCAGAGACGGCGAAATGACAGAAACTGCGATTGTCATCGTGGCCGCGGCGATGAAGCCGGTTACCGTGCCCCAGCCGAGCGCTGCAATGAAAATCGGTAGTGGGGTGAACAGGACAAGGAGAAAGCCAATAATCGACTGATTGGCAAGGCCGATCGAGAGCAGCGCAGCCGCAAGGCCCGCCAACACTCCAACGCCAATATCTGTTCCAGTCAGTTTCATTTCGCTCGCTGTCCTGCTTTGCGCATAACCCCAAAAATCTTCTTTGATTTTTGGATAAGGATTATACGCCATTCATGCAGTTAGAGGTGGTTTTTAAACCGATCCCTCAACTTGGGTTTTTAGATTTGCCTGACCGCGCCCATCGCGGAAGGCTTATATTTTGCCCGAAGGCTGAAGGCGGCGGGATGAAATCCTGCCGCCTTCGGTAGTCTTACTTCACAACGTAAGGCAGCAGGCCGAGGAAACGGGCACGCTTGATCGCCTGGGCGAGTTCGCGCTGCTTCTTCTGGCTGACAGCTGTAATACGGGAAGGAACGATCTTGCCACGCTCGGAAATGTAGCGCGACAGGAGCTTGACGTCCTTGTAGTCGATCTTCGGCGCATTGGCACCCGAGAATGGGCAGGTCTTGCGGCGGCGATGGAACGGACGACGGGTCGGGATCTGATTGATATCAACCATTATTCTGCTCCTTCACCGGCTTCGTTGTCACGCGGGCGGCGTGGACGGCGCGGACGATCGTCATCACGGCCACCGAACTTGTCGTCGCGTTCGCGGCGATCGTCACGGCGTGCAAGCATGGCCGACTGGCCTTCTTCGTGCTCTTCAACGCGAACGGTCATGAAGCGCAGAACGTCTTCATTGATGCGCTGCTGGCGCTCAACTTCTGCAACGGCAGCTGCCGGAGCATCGATGTTGAGAAGCGAGTAGTACGCCTTGCGGTTCTTGTTGATGCGATATGTCAGGGCGCGCAGGCCCCAGCTTTCAATACGCCCGACTTTGCCGCCATTGGCCTCGATGATACCCTTGTACTGTTCTACAAGCGCATCGACCTGCTGCTGCGAAATGTCCTGTCGAGCAAGGAACACATGTTCATAAAGAGCCATTGTCTTTGCCTTTCTTCGTTAATATTGCCCGGAATCAACGGTAAACCTCTGCGAATCTCTCTGCCGGAAACCGGCGAAGAAAGGACGCTGATGGAGACGATCGAGAGCGGAGACACGGGAGGCTGAAGCTTTTACGCTTCCACGGATAAGAATCCGGCCCTCCGTTCAGCCCCCAGCTGACGCCGAGCAATGAACGGGCGGCTTATACGGGCAAATCTGAAAAGAAGCAACCCGCATGGACAGTTTTATATTGCAACGCAAAAGATGGGGTGGTGGTGGCATTGTAGTGGTTCGTGGTTCGACAAGCTCACCATGAGGGAGAAGGGTGGATGCAACGCTTATCGCATAGGTTGCAGAATAAAGCTCCTTTTCATCATCCCTCTCCCTCATGGTGAGCTTGTCGAACCACGAACCACAAATCTGCAGCCACCTCACTGCAATCATCCATCGATAATGTGCATGAAAGCTTGACTCTGGGCTTGCTGATAGGCACATCGCGCGGCACATTATCGAAAATAAAGCAAAAATCTGGAGGCGCCCCGCATGTCCATAGCATTTACCTTCCCGGGTCAGGGCAGTCAGACGGTTGGTATGGGCAAGGCTTTGGCCGACAATTTCGCCGAGGCCAAGGCTGTTTTCGACGAGGTGGATGATGCGCTGGGGGAAAAGCTCTCTTCTGTTATTTGGGACGGACCGGAAGAAACCCTGACACTGACCGCCAATGCGCAGCCCGCCCTCATGGCTGTTTCCATTGCAGTTATCCGGGTTCTGGAAGCGCGCGGCATTTCGATCAAGGACAAAGTGGCCTATGTGGCTGGCCATTCGCTCGGTGAATACTCGGCGCTGTGTGCTGCCGGGACATTCTCGCTGGCCGATACGGCGCGGCTTTTGCGCATTCGCGGCAATGCCATGCAGCAGGCGGTTCCCGCAGGAGCGGGCGCCATGGCTGCTATCATCGGTCTTGAACATGATGTGGTGCAGGCTGTCTGTGCGGATGCTTCTCTGGAAGGTCCGGTGCAGATAGCCAATGATAATGGCGGTGGCCAGATCGTTATTTCGGGCTCAAAAGCTCCTGTTGAGGCGGCCGCAGCACTTGCGACCGAAAAAGGTGCCAAGCGCGCCATCATGCTGCCAGTCTCCGCACCCTTCCATTCTACCCTGATGGCGCCAGCCGCTGAAGCCATGCGCGCGGCGCTGGCCAGTGTATCCAAGCAGGACCCGATTGTTCCACTGATCGCCAATGTGCGGGCAACCCCGGTCACATCGGCTGATGAGATCGCAGCTTTGCTGGTCGAGCAGGTGACGGGTCAGGTCCGCTGGCGCGAAACGGTCGAGTGGTTTGGTGCCAATGGCGTGACAACGCTCTACGAGATTGGCGCTGGCAAAGTGCTGACCGGCCTTGCGCGCCGTATTAATAAAGACATATCAGGTGTCGCGGTTGGCACGCCTGACGATATTGAAGCGGCTGTTGCCGCGCTGAACGTTTGAACGGAAGGGATTGAGCAATGTTTGACCTGACAGGCCGCAAGGCTCTCATAACCGGTGCCAGCGGTGGTATTGGCGAATCCATTGCCCGTGCACTGCATGCACAGGGCGCGATTGTTGGCTTGCATGGCACACGCGTTGAAAAACTTGAGGCGCTGGCGAGCGAGCTTGGTGATCGGGTCAAGATTTTCCCGGCAAACCTGTCGAACCGCGACGAAGTGAAGGCGCTGGGCGAAAAGGCGGAGAGCGAACTGGAAGGTGTTGAAATTCTCGTCAACAATGCCGGTATCACCAAGGATGGGCTGTTTGTCCGCATGGCCGATGCTGACTGGGATAGCGTGCTTGAGGTTAATCTGACCGCCGTGTTCCGCCTGACGCGCGAATTGACCCACCCTATGATGCGCCGCCGTTATGGCCGTATCATCAACATCACCTCTGTTGTTGGTGTAACGGGTAATCCTGGCCAGACGAATTATGTGGCATCGAAGGCCGGTCTGATCGGCTTTTCGAAGTCGCTGGCACAGGAAATCGCCAGCCGCAATGTCACGGTCAACTGTGTTGCGCCGGGTTTCATCGAATCGGCGATGACTGACAAGCTGAACGACAAGCAGAAAGAAACTATTATGTCCGCCATTCCCATGCGCCGCATGGGGACGGGCGCGGAAGTGGCGTCGTCTGTAATCTACCTTGCCAGCAACGAAGCATCCTACGTCACCGGCCAGACGATCCACGTCAATGGCGGCATGGCAATGATCTGATAAAGTGCACCCGGACAATACAATTCAGCCGGGTGTAAAGGGTGCAATCACATTTATGAGATTGAGGCCGTCAATAAAGCGTGATAAGTCGCGCACCAAGTCAGGACATCAAATCGATTTGATGCCCTTTCCTTTCCGCAAGGAATAAGCCGCGAGGATGTGCGTTTTAGCTGTTAAACAGGGCTGAAGTGCCATCTTATTGCTTGATTAGAGTCATCCGTGCCGCTAACCAAGGCATAGGGAAAAACAAACAGGTTGAGGTTTCCACATGAGTGATACTGCAGAACGCGTCAAGAAAATCGTTATTGAACATCTGGGCGTTGATGCCGAGAAAGTCACCGATGGTGCGAGCTTCATCGACGATCTGGGCGCAGACAGCCTTGATACTGTCGAGCTCGTGATGGCTTTCGAAGAAGAATTCGGCGTTGAAATTCCTGATGATGCTGCCGAGACGATTCTGACAGTCGGCGATGCCGTCAAGTTCATCGACAAAGCATCTGCCTGATTTTCATTCGGCCTGGCAGCGCAGGAATCATGACAGGAGGCGAGAAGCCCCTGTCGGAACCTGCGCGGGGCCGTTGGAAAAGATCATGCTGAATATGACATTGAAGGATCGGCCATGAGGCGCGTTGTCATAACCGGCCTTGGGCTGGTTTCTCCTCTTGCATCCGGTGTTGAGCTTACTTGGTCCCGCCTTTTGGCTGGTAAGAGTGCTGCCCGACTGGTGACAGAGTTTGAAGTTGAAGATTTGCCTTGCAAAATTGCCTGCCGGATTCCGGTTGGTGATGGCACCGATGGTACATTCAATCCTGATGATTGGATGGAGCCAAAGGAACAGCGCAAGGTTGATCCCTTTATCATTTACGCCATGGGTGCTGCCGATCAGGCGCTTGCCGATGCCAAGTGGGCGCCGGAAAGCGACGAGGATCAGATTCGCACCGGTGTGCTGATCGGTTCGGGTATTGGCGGCCTCGAAGGCATTGTCGAAGCGGGTTATACGCTGCGTGACAAAGGCCCCCGGCGCATTTCGCCTTTCTTTATTCCCGGTCGTCTGATCAATCTGGCTTCGGGCCAGGTATCTATCAAGCATAAGTTGCGCGGCCCGAACCATTCGGTTGTCACAGCTTGCTCGACCGGAGCGCACGCCATTGGTGATGCATCGCGTCTGATCGCCTTTGGTGATGCTGACGTTATGGTTGCCGGTGGTACGGAATCGCCCGTCAGCCGTATTTCGCTGGCTGGTTTTGCCGCTTGCAAGGCATTATCTACCGCACGCAACGATGATCCGACTGCGGCTTCCCGCCCTTACGATGATGACCGTGATGGTTTCGTCATGGGTGAGGGTGCCGGTATTGTCGTGCTTGAAGAGCTGGAACATGCTTTGGCACGCGGCGCAAAGATTTATGCCGAAGTCATCGGCTATGGTCTTTCCGGCGACGCTTATCACATCACGGCTCCGTCCGAGAGCGGTGAGGGTGCGCAGCGCTCCATGGAAATGGCTCTGAAGCGTGCGGGCATCACGCCCGATCAGATCGATTACATCAACTCTCATGGTACATCGACCATGGCTGATACGATTGAGCTTGGTGCTGTTGAGCGCGTTCTGGGCGATGCTGCTCCGAAAGTCTCGATGTCGTCCACCAAGTCATCCATTGGCCACCTTCTCGGTGCTGCCGGTTCGACCGAAGCCATTTTCTGTGCGCTTGCCATTCGTGACAATGTCGCCCCGGCGACGCTCAATCTGGACAAGCCATCGGTAGAAACCAAGATTGATCTTGTGCCGCACAAGGTACGGCATCGTAAGATTGATGTGGCGCTTTCCAACTCCTTTGGATTTGGTGGTACCAACGCTTCGCTCGTTTTGCGGCGTTTTCAACAGTGATTGCAGCAATGGCGGAAGCGTTTTCGCGCTTTCGCCATAATCACAATCAAATTTACCGGCATTCTTGCCGGAAAAACTTGCTCGAGGTGTTTGCGTGAGCTCAGATCAGCAGTCTGAAGAGACGAACGGTTCGCCCGCCGCCAACGCGCCGGAGCGTAAACCGATTGTTCCGCAGTCGGCATCTGAAGCCTTGCGGCCTGAGCCGGGGACACCCCCGCCAGCACCCGTGCGCCGGTCGCGCCGTGCCCGCAGCCAGATCGTTGTCTTTGCCAATTTCATGCTGTCGCTGGTTGTGCTGGTGGTTCTTGCTGCCGCTGCCGCCGTTTATTTCGGCAAGGTTTCGTTCAACGAGCCCGGTCCGACAGATGTTACGACGGATTATGTCGTCAAGAATGGCACCGGGATTGTTGAAATTGCCGATGGTCTGGAGCGTCGCGGCATCATCACCGATGCGCGTGTTTTCAAATATGGCGTTCAGGCCTATGGCTATCAGCGCGATATGAAGGCGGGTGAGTACGAGATCAAGGCGCACGCCTCAATGCGCGATATCATGGATTTGCTGCGCAGCGGCAAGTCAGTCCTGCATTCGCTGACTGTTCCGGAAGGGCTTACCGTCGATCAGATTCTACAGCGCGTGAGCGAGGATGACGTGCTGACCGGCGCGTTGCCAGCGGTTGTGCCTGACGAAGGTTCGCTGTTTGCCAATACACAGCGCTTCTCCCGCGGCACAACGCGTGAGGAAATCGTCAAGAAGATGCAGGCTGACCAGAAGAAGCTGGTTGACGAGATTTGGGCGCGCCGCGATCCGAGCGTTCCGCTCAAGACCATTGAAGAATTTGTCACGCTTGCCTCGATCGTCGAGAAAGAGACAGGGAAGGCCGATGAGCGCCCGCGCGTTGCTGCCGTGTTCATCAACCGTTTGAACAAGCGCATGCGCCTTCAGTCTGATCCTACGATCATTTATGGCCTGTTTGGCGGCAAGGGCAAACCATCTGACCGCCCAATCCTGAAATCCGATCTGGAAAAGCCGACGCCGTACAACACCTATACGATCAATGGTCTGCCACCGGGGCCAATTGCCAATCCCGGCCGCGATGCGCTGGAAGCCGTTGCGCATCCCTCGCAGACCAAGGATCTCTACTTTGTTGCCGACGGTACTGGCGGTCACGTATTTGCCGAAACGCTTGATGACCACAATGACAATGTGAAGCGCTGGCGCACGGTGGAGAAGAACCGCATTGACGAGGCAGCAAAGGCGGCAACCGGCGACAAGAATGCCGATCCGTCTGATGCTGGGGATAACAGCGAGCCAACACAACAATAATTCTGCAGGGGCCTGATTGCGATCAGGCCTTCGTTCTTGGGGGGAATAATGTCATTGCAAAGCATGACGGGTTTTGCCCGTCACCTCCGGAACGATGCCGGGGTGCAGATTTCATGGGAAATCAAATCGGTCAATGGCAAGGGCCTTGATGTCAGGTTTCGCCTGCCCACTGGCTTTGAAGCTGTGGAGCAAAAGGCGCGAGCATTGTTTGGCCAGCGTTTCAAGCGCGGCAATTTTCAGGCTGCATTGACTGTGACCCGCAATGCGGGTGATGCGAAGGCGCTCATCAACGAGCCTTTGCTGAAGGAACTGGCACGGATTGCCGCACAGCTGCGCGAGGACTTCAAACTGGCTCCTTCAACGCCGGAAGGCCTGATGGCTCTGCGCGGCGTTCTGGAGGCGCCACAGGACGTGTTATCGCCGGAAGATCAGGCTGAGGTGGAGGAAGCCGTTCTGGCTGTTCTTGACGAAACGCTTTTGCAGCTCGAACACAATCGCCAGATTGAAGGCAAGGCGCTGGGTGACATATTGAGCGCACAGGTCGATGCGGTGGAGCTGCTCACCCAGCAGGCGCGGCGTGATCCAAGCCGCACACTCGATGCAGTTCGCGCGCGGCTTGCTGCGCAGGTGGCGCTGCTGCTGGATGCGTCTCCGGCACTTGATGAAGCCCGCCTGCATATGGAAGCGGCATTTCTGGCGACAAAGGCCGATATTCAGGAAGAACTTGATCGCCTTGATATGCATGTGGCCGCCGCGCGCACGCTTCTGCGCGATGGAAACGGGGTCGGGCGTAAGCTGGATTTTCTGACACAGGAATTTAACCGCGAGGCAAATACACTCTGCTCCAAGGCCAATGCGGCCTCGATCACGTCGATTGGACTTGACCTGAAGGCGGTTGTGGATCAATTGCGCGAGCAAATACAGAATCTGGAGTAATCATGCTCAACGCATCCAACAGCATCAAACGACGTGGCCTCATGCTGGTGCTGTCCTCGCCATCGGGCGCAGGAAAGTCAACGATCGCCCGGCTGTTGCTCAATGATAAAGAGAAGCTCGAACTGGCATTGTCGGTCAGTGTGACCACGCGTCCGCGCCGCGCCAGCGAGATTGAAGGCGTCCACTATCATTTCATTTCCGTGCGTGAGTTCGAGCGCCTGCGCGACAGCGATGAACTGATTGAATGGGCTGAGGTGCATGGCAATTTCTATGGCACACCCCGGGAAGCCGCGGAAAATGCCCTTGCCGATGGCCAGGACATGCTTTTTGACATTGATTGGCAGGGCGCGCTGCAATTACAGGAAAAAATGAAGGGCGACGTCGTTAGCATCTTCATTCTGCCGCCGTCGATGACTGCTCTGAAACACCGCTTGCATCGCCGCGCCGAAGACACGGAGGAAGTGATCGATGTGCGCCTGCGCAATGCACGCAATGAGATCGAGCGTTGGCGATCCTACGACTATGTTATCGTCAACGAGGATCTCGACCGCGCCTATCATCAGGTCCAGTCAATCGTGACTGCCGAACGCCTGCGCCGCGACCGTTGCCCCGGCCTGTTTGATTTCGTCAGCACCCTGCTGGATGAAAAGATCGACTAGAGCGCGTTGGCGTGACGCTGAACGCCACCCCTACACACTTGCTGTCGTATCCATCCGTGTTTCTTTTTCATCGTCGGCTGACACAAATGGGGTGAAGACACCGATCACGACACATCCAATGAGCACAACCATGCTCAATAATATTACCATCGACATGTCTCCGGCTTGTGCTGCCAGAATGTACCCGCCAAGCGTAGCGGCCAAAGGAACTGGCACGTAGCTGATCGTTCTGGTGATTGCGACCACGCGGCTTAGATATTGAGTTGGGACCACGCGTTGCCGTTCTGTGAACATCGTCACAACGATAACGGCTTCAGCAGCCATGGTGATTGATCGCGCGCAGACAACACCCCAAAAGCCAAGGTGTTCCGCCAGCAAAAGGGTTGCCGTTCCGATCGCGGACACGAACACACATGCCAGCATAAGCCGACCCGGATGAACGCGCTGCATCAATTTCGGCGCCATCAGAGACCCAATGATTGCGCCGATGGCGGAAAGACCCAAGGCAAGACCTGCCAGTTCAGGACCAAGTCCGATGTCCCGCGTGAGAAAATAAATGATGTTTCCGAGGATGAGGTGGGAAGAAAAATTGACCAGAATGAACAGCAATGTGCCCCACTTGATGATCGGGTAATGCATGGCCGTTTTCAGACCCTGACCCAAGCCATGGAATATCGAGGAAACAGATAGTGCCAGAGCGCCGTCACCGACAGGGTTTTGGGCACGAATGACCAAGATGAGTGCCATGGAAAGGAAAAACGATGCGGCATTCAGCCAAAGCACGTTGTATGCACCGAGTAAGGCTACAAGCGAGCCTCCAATCGCTGGCGCCACAAGGTTGAGAACACTATCACTTGTCGTGATCAATGAGTTTGCACGTGAAAGATGTTGCGCGGGCACGGTGCTGGGCAGAAATCCCTGAAAGGCCGGGTGAGAAATACTTGATATGGCGCCCAGAACTGCCAGCCCCGGCATGAGCCAATAGGCGTTTGCGCCGGGGAGCGATAGGTAAAGACAGATCGCAAGGGCAATACATCCCGAGATAAAATCCGCAATCCATAACAGGCGTTTACGGTCTACTGCATCGGCCAGCACGCCGCCGAAAGGCATGACAATGATGAATGGTGCAAAGGTTGCAGCGTAGGATAGCGACATTAAAAAAGGTGATCGAGTGAGATCATAGACCACCAACGGTATTGCGAGGCGATAGGCCCAATCTCCCACGATTGAGATCGTGTATGCTGCCCAAAGGGCGCGAAAATCGCGTCCGGGGATCATCTGACCGTCGGCTGCGCGGCACTGCGCGTAAAGCGTGGAATGGCTATTTTCAGCTCCTGACAAAGTACGCTCACCATGAAGCGCCAGCACATCAGTGCATGCCACGGTTTCGCGGACAATTCGTAGAACTACTGACCGTTGGGGTGAGTTGATTCTCTCTGGCCGATATTTGCTTTACTTGAGCCGCCGCTCAAAGCGCGTTGGCAAGGGCCACAAACTCTTCAATCGACAGGGTTTCCGCGCGGCGGGTGCCGTCTATGCCTGCCTTGGCCAGCAGCGTTTCGCCGCCAAGCGGCTTGATGCTCTGGCGCAGCATCTTGCGGCGTTGGCCGAAAGCCGCCTGTGTCACTCGTCCAAGTATCGTCGCGTCGCATGGGAGCGGTGCTGCGCGCGGAACGAGATGGACCACCGATGATGTCACCTTTGGTGGCGGTGTGAACGCCTGCGGCGGCACGTCGAAAGTGATCTTTGCTTCCGTACGCCAGCCCGCCAGCACGCCGAGGCGGCCATAGGGATCGGAAGTCGGTTTTGCTACGATACGCTCGGCAACTTCACGCTGGAACATCAGCGTCAGCGAGGCATAAAAAGGCGGCCATGGCTCGCTCAGCAGCCAACCGATCAGCAGTTGCGTGCCGATATTATAGGGCAGATTGGCAATGATTTTGACTTTCTCGCCGCCCGCCAGCGCCCTGAAGTCCGTCTCCATTGCATCACCAGAGATGACCCTGAGACGACCCGGGTAATGATCGGCGATCTCCTGCAGGGCCGACAGGCAGCGCTCGTCACGTTCAATAGCGATGACATTGGCACCCTGAGCCAGCAAGGCGCGTGTCAGGCCGCCCGGGCCGGGTCCAACCTCAATGACGGTCTGTCCCTGCAGATCACCCGCCTGCCGCGCAACTTTGGCGGTCAGGTTGAGATCAAGCAGAAAATTCTGGCCAAGCGATTTCTTCGCCATCAGTTCATGGCGGTCAATCACATCACGCAGAGGAGGGAGGTCGTCAATACTCATGCGGTAGCGCGTTTCTGGCTGGAGCGATGGGAGGCAAGTTCATCGGCAAGACGCAAGGCTGCAATCAGGCTGTCCGGCTTGGCCTTGCCAGACCCTGCAATGTCAAAGGCGGTGCCGTGATCCGGCGAAGTGCGCACAAAGGGCAGACCCAGCGTCACATTTACACTGTCATCAAATCCGAGTGTCTTGGCCGGAATGAGGGCTTGATCATGATACATGCAAACAGCGGCATCATAGGTGGCGCGCGCAGCGGCGTGGAACATGGTGTCCGCTGGAAGAGGGCCACGAGCGTCTATGCCTTCACTTCGAAGGATTTCGACGGCGGGACGCACGATTTCCTCATCTTCCAAACCCATTGAGCCGCCTTCACCCGCATGCGGGTTAAGACCCGCAACCGCAAGGCGCGGTTTGGCAATGCCAAACTGGTTTCTGAGCGCCTCAGCGGTAATGCGGGAAATAGCGAGAATCTTGGCAGTATCAAGCACTTCAGGGACGCGGCTAAGCGCAATGTGAATGGTTACGGGTACAGCGCGCAGCAATGGCCCCGCCAGCATCATGACGGGCGTTACCTCGTGGCCGAGATGCTCACCGGCCAGATGCGCCAGAAACTCCGTATGGCCGGGAAAGCGAAAACCGGCCTCATAGAGCGGCTTCTTGGCGATGGGACAGGTAACAACGGCGCTCGCCTGACCGGACAGGGTGTATTCAACAGCCCGTTCAATGGCTTCGATTGTTCCGGCGCCATTGTCTGCCAATGGCGTGCCGGGGCGGTCGATTTGCGGATTTCGCAATGGAACAACCGGCAGCGCGCGATCGAAAACGTGGCGGGCATTGTCCGGTGTGGTGATTTCGATGGGGCATTCGAGGCCCAATCGCACCGCGCGCGCAGCAATAAGCGTCGCGTCGCCAAGCAGAAAAAAGGCAGGCAGATGGGCCGATCTGCGCAAAGTCCAGGCTGTAAGCGCGATATCAGGCCCTATGCCGGACGGATCACCAGAACTGACAGCAAGGACGTTGTTCATGAAAGGGCAATACCATCATCGATTGACGATGGATGCCTTTTTCCGGAGATCGTCGAGATACTGCTTGTTGACGGCATCTGCTGTGGCATCAGGCTTCTGGTTGGCTGCTGCCGCTTCCTGCGAGAAGACCAGACGCGCAACGCGGTCGTCGGAAATCTGGCGGGTTGCGCAGACACCGAGGAACTCCACGCCCTTGTCAGTATCCTGCGTCACGGTGGCATGGCCAACGGATGTAGCTGTCACCTGCTTTGACCATTCCGGCGGCAGTTCCTGCTCGACGAAACGGCCAAGGTCACGCACTGTGACATCAAGTGTACCCTTGGCGATATCGCGTGTTGAATCACACCCGCTGAACTTTGCGCGCAGGGCATTGGCCTCATTGCGCCGCTTTGCCAGATTACCGCGATCAGCGGCAGGCACGACAAAAATCACCTGCTGTAATGTGTATTCGGTCGATACAGGCTTCTTGCCGCCATCTTTCAACATGCGCTGTACGGCATCCTGTTCGGAAACGCGGCTACCACCCTGCGTGCGGCCGCGGGTGCCAAGGGCACGGCCCCAGCCCATCTGCATGCGGATATATTCTTTGAAGTGATCAGCCGTAACGCCCGATTTGTCGAGGACACCATTGAGCTGGGCGAGCGTCATCTTGTTGTTGGTGGCAAAGCGTTCAAAAGCCTGGTTCACGTCCGTATCTGAAATAACGATGTTCAGCCGCCGCATTTCCTGGCGCTTGAGCATGTCGTCGGTCAGTTCTTCACGCGCCATCTGCACGAGGTTGCCCTTCTTGCGCTGCAGCTTCAAAAAGGCCGCGCGACGGGCAATGTCATAATCGGTAATTGGTGATCCATTGACAATGACCTTGACGTCACTTGCCTGCGCAGGCAGCGAAAACCCTGCCGTCAGACCAGAACCCAAAGCGGTCACTATCGCCGCCGCAAGAATGTGCTTCCTCACCATCATCTTCCACGTTATCCGATCATTTATGAATCTCTTTTGGCCATTTTGACAAAAATGATCAGCAAAATCCATTCCTGTGAGTTTATTTCTGTTCCCTAGTGCAATTTTACTAAGGCAAAAGCATGACTGGCCGCAAGTGCGGCCAGTTGAAAAGAAATGATTAAATACCGCCAATATTCACCGGCTTGCCAAATTCCCACAGGGTGCGGAACGAAATGTTGAAGCCGAACGTCGTTGTCTTGTCACCTGCCGCGCCGGTGCTGTCGATTGGCCGCTGCTCGGTATAGGACATCTGGTAGGTAAAGCACTCGTCATCATAGGCCAATGCCGCTACCTGCTTCACGAGTGTATCGTGAACGATATCATAGGTGCCGGAACCCAGAACGCGCCAGTTTGGTGTGATTTTGAGGGAACCACCAAGCGTGACTTCCTGTCTGTCCGTCGGAAAACCGTAAGTTGGCTGAGCATCGATAAACGCATATTTGGCAAAAAGCGTGCCGTGTGTGCCCGCTGCAGTGGCTGCAACTTCAGCGCGGCGCATTTCGAATGTATCCTTGTCGAAGCGGCCGCCTGTCGTCAGATTATAGGCACCGTAATTGGCACCGATCATGGCAACATAGTCGGAGCGCGCCGATTCAAGTCCGGACTCCGCACCTGCATTGACAAAATCAGATGTCGCAAAGGAGTTCAACCCGCCAAGCTGGAATGATTGACCGGCAATACCATTGAGTGACAGGCCATTGTTGAATGTGCCGGAATAACGAATGCCGAGATTGGCACGCGTACCGCCTTCAACCCGGTCGTAACCGGAGAATTTGTCTCGCTCAAACAGGCTTGAAGCGTCAAAGACAAAGCTCTGCGCATCCTCGTTCGGCATCTGACCCGCATAGGGTTCATTGTTGCGAACAAAAATCTGGGCTGTTGGCTCAAGAACATGGGTCGAATTGGCTGCCGTAAACAGGATTGGATATTTGGCTTCAAGTCCGGCCGTTGCCAAGCCGCGGAAGGCCTGATCACGATTAACGCCAGCTGAATCCGAATCCACATACATGCCATCACCGCGCAACGCGAGGATGGGTGTCAGAACAAGGCCGCTATCCGTAATAAACGTACGCTTCCACTCAACTTCGCCAGTGATGCGGCCGTCATTGCCCTTGATGCCAGAGAGATACCCGGTGCGCGGCAGACCTGTGTATCCCGCCGTAGCATCCAGCTTGTCACGGCTGAGTGCCTGCACGTTGAGGTTAAAATTCAACTCGCCGCCCGCAAGAGGCTGTGTCGGGATATAGGCATAATCGAGACTTGGCAGAACCCAGGGCTGCTTGGGTTCGGATGAGGAGGGATTGGAGTCGCTCCAACCTTCCTGAATATGGAATTTATACAGACGCACATCGAAATAATTGCGGTCATGCAATCCGGTCAGATAAATCTGGTCGGTCTTGTTATAATCCGCATAGTTCTCGAGACCATAACGATAGGCGAAAGCCTTGTCGGACTGCACCATAACGTCCCAGCCGAATGACCAGCGTGGATTGATCTGGAAATGCCCCTTCGATCCAACCATACCGCGACCGGTATTGTTGTAATCTTCCTGATCGTTATCGCGATTGAATTCGTGCGGCTTGTTCTGGCTGATTCCAGCAAGATTGATGCTGTATTCACCATTGGCCAAACGATGGCGCCATTCCGCTTCAGCAAGGAAACCCTGCTTTGTATAACCGGTGCCGGTCAGCGTCAGGTCATAATTGGGGGCAAGCGCCCAGAAGTAGGGAACACTGACACCGTAACCGAGATCCGTCTCATATTTGTAGCTCGGCATCAGGAAGCCGCTCTTGCGCTTCACTGTCGGGTCGGCAATTTCGAAGGCTGGCATGAATGCCAGGGGCATACCGAACAGCTCAAACCGGCCGCGCTCGAAGCGGATGGTCTTCTTCTTGCCGTTCCAGATGATTTTCTGGGCACGCACCTGCCAAAGCGGAGCTTTGCCGGGTTTATCACGGCAGGGCTCGCACGCGGTGTAAATGCCGTTGTTGAACTTTGTAATCTCGCCGCCAACACGCTCGGCGCTTTCAGCAGCAAAGCGCGTATTATCGGCTGATTCAACCCGCAACGTGTTGATGAAGCCTTCCTTGAAATCATCGGTCACATCGAGATTTTCCGCATAGATGCGGTTGCCGTCTTTTTCGACAATCTCGACCTTACCCATGGCCTTCAGGCGACCGGTCTTTTGATCATAGGTAACCTGCCGGGCAACCAGTCGGTTGCCGTCATAATCGATCTGTACACCACCGACGGCCGAAATCGTCTTGGCGTTGATGTCATACACAAGCTCATCCGATTCCAGCAGCATTTGCGCGTTTGGATTCGTCTTGAAATTACCTGCTAGGGCATCATTGGTCTGGGCCACGGCTGGGAACGAAATCCCGCCTGCAAGGCATAGCACGGCCGTCCCGCACATAAGCCGTGCGAGCCACGTCGGCAACACCGAGCGCGTTACATTCAATCCCACTCTAACCATCCTCCTTGTGCAGTAGAAAGGAGACCCCAAAAAAAGTCGCAATCAGGACTGGAGTCCAAGCGGCAACAAAAGGCGGGACAAATCCCGCATTTCCGAATGCCTTGACCACGACTGTGACGACATAAAGCACGAAGCCCGCAAGGACGCCACCCAGAATCATTGTCCCGGATTGTCCAAAGCGCACAAATTTTAGCGAAACTGTCGCAGCGATTAGGGTCATCGCCATTAAAAGTGCAGGCAAAGCCAGCAAAGACTGGAAATGCATGTCAAAAGCATTGGCTGGATAGCCAAAAGAACGAGCTGCGGCAATTTTGTTACGCAGCTCAAAAAAAGGAATTGTCTCAGGCCGCGCGAGGCTTTCTTCAACAAATTCAGGGCGAAGATGGGTTGGAATCTGCACATCGCCCGGTGAAACAGGGGTTTCGCCAAGCACAAATTTCGTCACATCGGTCAGCTGCCAGTAACCTTCTTGAAGGTCGGCAGTTTTGGCATCGAGTCGCTCGATAATGTCCTTGTTTTTGTCCAGACGGACAAAAGTTGCATCGACAAGTCGCAGGCCACGATTGACGATACTCTTGGCACCAATGATCGTCTCGCCTTCATCGGTCTTCTGGCGAAGCCAGGGCACACGATCGTCGGTCGTATCGTTGGTTTTTCCGCTCCGCCAGTTCGCTTGCACCGCTTCGCTTTTCTCAAAGCCGTAGGCGGCGAGGGGATTGACCACGAGCACCGCCAGAAGGCCGAACAGAAATGCGCCGGTGCAGGCAGGCAGCAGAAACTGCCAGGCCGACACGCCGACCGAACGGGCCACAACAAGTTCATATTTCCGGTTAAGGGAAATCAACGTGGTCATGGCCGAGAACAGGGCAATGAACGGGAACACCTGCTGCATGATGTAAGGAATACGCATCAGCGACAGGCCGAAAGCCTGAATCGATGAATATTGCGGCAGGGCGGCAAGCTTGCTCGACAGTTCTGTGAAATCCAGAATCAGGGCGAGCGCAAAGCTTCCCAGAAGGAAATAGCAGGTGATCGTCACGTAGCGGAGAAAGAAATAACGCCCGAGTGTCCAGCCTATCATTCTTCATTCGCTCCGCGATTGGAGCGGGGATTTAGCAGCTTTGTCCTGACACCCGCAAGCGCTGCCTGTGGTGTAACAGGTCCGTTCTTGAAGAGATTGCTCAGGAACGCCGGGACACCGATCTGACGGTTTGTCGCCAGTGCATAGATTGCCAGCAATGAAACCACAATCGGGAAGGCAAAGAGGAATGGAATAACGTCCTCGTTCTTTTCCGCCGTCTGGCCGCTGGAATAGCTGATCCAGAACACGATGAGACTCAAGGTGATCGCCGTGAAAGAAGCCGAAATGCGGGCTTCCCGGTGCGAGCGCGAGTCAGCCGCCGCCGCCAGTGAAATCAAAGCGAAGACGATAGGATACATCCAGTCGGTCAGCCGCTTGGCCAGTTCTGCCGTATAGCGCAAAGGTTTCTGTTGATAAACAGGATCGTTCGGGTCCGGGTTCATCAGATAATCCAGCGGCCTGTCCTTGGCGAAAATCGTTGGATCTTTATCGTCATTCGGCAAAAACTCAGCCAGATCAAGGGCATAGGTATTGAACTTGATAATGGATACATTGCCGGTCTTTACATCGCGGCGGTCGATCTCGCCGTCTTTCATCACCAGCAGGCTCTGGTCGCCCTTGTCAACGACAAGACCATCCTTGGAATAATACAGCAGATCCGTCACCGGATCGCGCGAATCGGAGACGAACAGACCTTTGATCGAGCCGTTTGAATCGCGGCTTTCAATCTGCAGATAGAGATTTTCGTCCAGCCGCTGAAACGATCCCTGCTGCACGACAAGATTGATGACGTCGGAGCGGGCATCGGCAATCATCTGCCGCATGCTCATCTGCGAATAGGGAGCAATGTAGTTGGCAATGATAAAGGAAAGGGCTGCAACGACAATCGCGAAGAGGATAACCGGACGAATGACCGTGGAACGCGGTGCGCCCGAGGCATTGATGACAACGAGTTCCGAATCCTGGTTCATCGTTGAAAGCGTCTGCGTCACGGCAATAACCAGCGCGAACGGCATGACAACGGGAAATGCTGACGGAAGAAGGTTGGAACTGAACTTGAGGATATAGAAGAAGCTCTGGCCGCTGGTGGTCAGGAAATTGATGCGACCGAGCACCTGAACAATCCATGTAATACCGACTGCCGACAGCAGGACAGCCAGGAACATGACGACAATGCGTCGTAAGATATATATCTCGATCAGGCGCATGTCATGTTTCGCAAAAGAGTTCCGCCACCTTGTTTGTCGACTTGCCGTTCACGAATGACCGACCATTTCATCTATGCCATACAACTTATGGCATTATTTTGCCGCACTATGGGACGAACCCGGTATATGTTCAATCTAGTCAGGCTTGGCTAAAAATAGGCGAAGAAAGCTGGTTAACAAGGTGTTAGCGCGCGATCCTTATCGTCACCCACTTCATTCATCAACTGTGATGAATAAGGAAGTCACAATTTGTTCAATCTGGAGATATCATGTCCAAACGACCATCCATCAGTTTTGCAAAGTTTGCTGCCGTTGAAAACGGAACCGCAGTTTTGCTTCTGGCCAGCGAAGGTAAGGTAGCTGGCGAAGCCGAATCTGTCGTCGGGCAGGCGTTGCTGTCGCGTATCATTGATGTCTCGGATTTCAAGGGAAAACTTGCCGCAAGCCTGAGCACGCTTGCGCCTGCGGGGACTGAACTGGACCGTCTGGTGCTGGTTGGAATGGGTGATCCGGCCGAGTTGAAAGCCGATGACTGGCTGAAACTGGGCGGTTCCGCATTCGCAAAGATCGGCAAGGCCAAACACGTTTCCGTGGTTCTTGCTCTGCCTGAAGCAGAGGTCTCGGGCGAAAATGCCGCAGACTTTGCGCTGGGTATTCTGCTGCGCGCCTACAGCTTCGATAAATATAAAACCAAGAAGGGCAAAAGCGACGATGAGGGGAAGGAAGAGAAATCTTCCGCCAAGATCACCATTCTTGTGGCCGACCCTCACGCCGCAAAGAAAGCTTTTGCCAATGCCGAAGCCGTGGCCGAGGGCGTTAACCTTGCACGCGATCTCGTCAATGAACCCGCCAACATTCTGGGGCCGGTCGAATTTGCTGAACGAATCGAGGAACTCAAAAAACTCGATGTGAAGGTCGAAATCCTTGATCCGAAGGACATGAAGAAGCTTGGCATGGGCTCGCTTCTTGGCGTTGCGCAGGGTTCAGTCCGTCCGGCGCGCCTCGCAATCATGGAATGGCAGGGTGGCAAGGGCAAGGAAGCGCCGATCGCCTTTGTCGGCAAGGGCGTCACATTCGATTCCGGCGGTGTCTCGATCAAACCGGCCGCTGGCATGGAAGAGATGAAGGGGGACATGGGCGGCGCAGCTGCCGTGACAGGTCTTCTGCATACGCTCGCCACCCGTAAAGCCAAGGTGAATGTGGTCGGTATTGTCGGCCTTGTGGAAAACATGGTTGACGGCAATGCCCAGCGTCCCGGTGATATCGTCACGTCCATGTCCGGCCAGACCATCGAAGTGCTCAATACCGACGCGGAGGGCCGTCTGGTTCTTGCGGATGCTCTTTACTATTGCAATGAGCGTTTCCAGCCGAAATTCATGGTCAATCTTGCCACGTTGACCGGTGCCATCATGGTTGCACTTGGTGTGTCACGCGCCGGGCTTTTCTCCAATGATGACACGCTCGCAGCGCAATTGTTCGATGCAGGGCAGGCAACGGGCGAGAAATTGTGGCGTATGCCGCTCGGTCCTGATTATGACAAGCTGATCGATACGAAAAATGCCGATATGAAGAACATCGGCACCCGTTTTGGTGGCGCCATCATTGCAGCACAGTTCCTCAAGCGCTTTGTCGGTGATACGGCCTGGGCACATCTGGATATTGCGGGCACCGCCATGGGCGCTCCGGCAACGGAATACAGCCAGTCCTGGGCCTCCGGCTTTGGCGTGCGCCTTTTGGACCGATTGGTGCACGATAATTTCGAAGGCTGATAAAGCCAGAAAGTGATAATGCGGTTCGTGGTTCGACATAACAACCATGAGGGAGAGGGGTGATGCAATGCTAATCGCCGAGGG